>NZ_JBHUPT010000049.1:0-37567 GCF_049056525.1 Leisingera coralii
CCCAAGGCCGCTGCCGTTGCAGGTGTCCTGCAGCGGCCGGGCGCGGGAGCACCGCCGGGTCTCAGGGTGTCAGACCGCGGCGGGCAAAACGGAGATTTCCAGATGCGTCACCACTTTGGCACCACTCTCCAAGGTGCGGTGCACCGGGCATTTGTCGGCGATTTCCAGCAGCCTAGCGCGCTGCTCGTCACTCAACGGGCCGCAGAGGTGGATAACCCGGGTGAACTGGTCGATCTTGGCAGGCCCGGTGGGCTGAGCGTCCTGGGCGTGGACCTTGTCGTGGCTCACATCGACGCTGATGGCCTCCAGCGGCCAGCCTTTGCGGCGGGCGTACATGCGCAGGGTCATCGAAGTGCAGGCCCCGAGCCCGGCGGCGACAAACCCGTATGGCGACATGCCGCGGTTGGTGCCGCCGTAGGCCAGCGGCTCATCGGCGTAAGTGTGGTGGTACGGGCCGGACTGCACGTCCTGCAGGAATCCGTCCGGGTCTGCTTCGGTCACCCGCAGAATGCCTTCCGGCGCGCCGGGCGGCGGTGCGGGCGGGGTCATGCCGATATACCGCCCGGCCCAGGCCGCGATCACTTCTGCCGCATACTCCGCATCCGCGGGGCGCGAGATGAGGTGGTCGGCGTCGTCCAGGGTGACAAAGCTCTTGGGGTGTTTCGCGGTGGTGAAGATCGAGGACGCATTGTCTATGCTCACCGTTTCATCCCTTGGCGCGTGCAGCACCAGCAGTGCGGCCCTGAGCTCCGCGATTGCCGGGGCCAGGGCCTCGGCATTGATGTCGTCGACAAACGCCTTGCCGATCACGAAGGGGCGGCCGCCCAGGGTGACCTCGGCCTGGCCCTTGGCCTCGATCTCGGGCAGGGCAGCGTCGAAATGGTGCGAGACATGGCCGGGATCAAACGGCGCGCCCAGGGTCACCACCCCCTTGGCCGAGGGAATGCCGGCGCGTGCCCGCAGCACTGCCGCGCCGCCCAGCGAATGGCCGATCAGCAGCGAAGGCGCCATGTTGCGCGAGGCCAGATACTGTGCCGCCCGGATCAGATCCGCCACGTTTGAGGTGAAGGTGGTGTTGGCGAACTCGCCTTCGGAGTGGCCGAGTCCGGTGAAATCGAAGCGCAGCACCGCGATCCCCATCGCCGCCAGCCGCCCCGCGATGCGCCGTGCTGCCGGGATATCCTTGGAGCAGGTGAAGCAATGGGCAAAGAGCGCAGTGGCCAGCACCGGACCTTCGGGAAGGTCGAGGCGGGCGGCAAGCGTGTGTCCGGCATGGCCGGGAAAGGTGATGCGTTCCATGGGCATTGGCGTGGCCTTTGTCTGCTGTTCCGCATAGATTGAGCGCGCAACGCGGCCTGAACAAGGCGGCAGCCCGCGACGTCACGGGAAGGTGAAGGCAGATGAGCAGCAGCGCCATAGAGGGCATCGGATGCTTTATCCCGCAAGACACGCGGGACCGGGAGATGCGGAAGCGTTTGCTGGCCTTTTGCGGCAGGGAACCCCAGGCCTTTGGCCGCAACCCGGAAACCGGCCATGTGACCGGCTCCGCCTTTGTGATGTCGCCGGACATGAAAAGCGTCCTGCTGACCCATCACCGCAAGCTGGGCCGCTGGTTCCAGCTGGGCGGCCATTGCGACGGGATAGCCGATGTTCCCTTTGTGGCGCTGAATTAAGCCTATGAGGAAAGCGGGCTGACGCGGATCAGGCCGCTGTCGGACCAAGTGTTCGACGTGGATATTCACGAAATCCCGGCCAGCGCCAGGGAATGCGCGCATCTGCATTATGACGTGCGCTACCTGTTTCAGGCAGAGGCGGGGGAGATCGCTGCCAGCGATGAATCCCACGCCCTGGCCTGGGTGCCGCTGGATCAGCTGGAAGAGGTGACGGAGTCGCCCGGTGTGCTGGTCCTGCGGGAGAAGCTGGCGCGGTTCCTGAGCGGCAGTTGCTAAGCTGTGGCGCCTGACGGCGCCGCTGGTTGTCCCGGCCCCTCCTTGCAGGAGGGACCGGAATCTTGGCGTTACGCTTCGCCCAGCAGTTCCTTGTCGAACGGGTAGGAGGTCAGGTTCTCATAGCCGTCCTCGGTGATCAGAACCTGGTCTTCCAGCTTGATCGAGAAATCGCCGCCCTCGGGGCTGACCAGCGCTTCGACACAGAGCACCATGCCCGGCTCAAGCTCATAGTCGAAAGCGCCCTCGACCATCTGGTCCGGGTAGGCGACCAGCGGCCATTCATCGCACAGGCCGACGCCGTGCATCATGCAGCCGTATTTCTGCTTCTGGAACTGCGGATCCAGCACGTGGCAGGCCTTGGACAGTTCCTGGATGTTCACACCCGGTTTCAGCATGTCCATGTTGTGGCGGATGTGCTCCAGCCCGTGCTGCATGGCATAGATCATGTCGGGGCGCGGTTTCCGGTCGCCGATCCACCAGCTGCGGGAGATGTCGATGCAGATGCCGTAGGAGCCGACCAGATCGGTGTCGAAGCTGATCATCTCGTTGTTCTGGATGATGCGGGGGCCGCATTCCTGGAACCAGGGGTTGGTGCGCGGGCCGGAAGCCAGCAGGCGGGTTTCGATCCATTCGCCGCCACGGCGGATGTTCTCGGCGTGCAGCACCGCCCAGACGTCATCTTCGGAGACATTGCCGCCGGGCACGTTTTCGCGGGCGAATTTCTCCATCGCTGCCACCGCAGTTTCGCAGGCGTGATGGGCGCAGCGCATCGCCAGGATCTCGTCCGGGCCTTTCACCGCACGGCATTTCTCTGTCAGCTCTTCGCCGGGGAAGATCTCCAGGCCCTGGGCTTCCAGCGCGCGCAGACCGTGCAGCATGATCTTGTCGACCGCCAGCCGCTTGTTGCTGCCGCTGTGCTCTTCCAGCAGCTTGCGCACCTCGTTGGAGAAGACATCCGCCGCCACGTCGACCTTGTCGCCGCGGTCAAAGTAGAACAGGTCGGCACCGGCCCGCTGTTCGCGCACCAGCGGGTTGAATTCACTCAGGAACGGAGACTGCTTATAATCCCACAGCACCATGTAGCCGTCAGCGCAGATCAGCAGGGCGCGGAACGGGTTGTGGGTGTTCCACAGCTGCATGTTGGTGGAGTCGGTCGCATAACGGATGTTAAGCGGGTCGAACACCAGAAGGCCCGCATAGCCGCGGTCATTGATGAAACGGGTCAGCCGCTCCCAGCGGAATTTGCGCATGGCCTGCAGATCGGGCAGCTGCAGCCCGGCCTCGGCCCATTCGCCGAAGGCCAGCTGGGTCGGGCCGATTTCGACCCGGTTGTTGTCGTTCGGGGTGTTGTCGCCCAGGGTGGCACCGCGGGTCGGGTCGATCTTGCGGATGTCGCGGTAATGCTCGTTCATGCGTGGCCTCCGTCGCTGCACAGTTCTGTCCAATCTGCCGCCGGCGGTCGGGAGAATCGCTGCAGAAAGCGACGGATTTTCCGGTCGTTTCTGACCTATGATGCAACGTTGCGGCTGTTTCCCGGGAGTTCGGATGCTATCGCAAGGGGATGACAGCGATTCTGCAGAAGACCATTCCCTACAACCCGCTGGTGGAGAGGAAACTCCCCGGTATTCAGCCGCTTGCGCCTGATGGCTGGCTGACGGTGGACGATGCTTATGCGGGCCAGATGGCAGAGCGGGAGCGTCTGCTGGCCGCCCGGCGGGACGAGGTCCTGCGGCTGGACGCCAGCGCAATGGCGGCGGCGCAGGAGTTGCTGCAGATGGCGCTGGAGGTGATGGATCCCAAGGCGGAAGACACTGTTCTGCGGCCGGATGGCGTGCGGGCCGCGGTCGACCGGGAGGATCCCTTGGGCACTCTGGGCCGGATAGCGCAGCAGGACTTCTGCATCCTGCAGCGGCCGGACGGGGCGGAGGAACATGTTCTGACCGGCGCGGTTTTGTGTTTTCCGGCAAGCTGGACGCTGGCGGAGAAATTCCTGCAGCCCTTGACTGGCATCCATGTGCCGGTGGACAGCTACGGCGCAGGCATTGCCGCGCGGGTGCAGCGGCTGTTTGACGGGGTGCAGGCGGGGCGGCCGCTATGGCGGTTCAATGCGCTGTGGTATCAGGATCCGGCGCTGTTCCAGCCGCGCAGCCAAAATGCGCCGCGGCTCAAACCGCATGGCGGCAGGGCCGAATATCTGCGCAGCGAAAAGCAGGTGATCATGCGGCTGCCGCAGACCCGGGCAGTGGTGTTCGCCATCCATACCCATGTGCTTGCTCGGGCGGATGTGATGCGCCAGTGGGGCATCCAGCAAGAGGAGCCCGGGGCCCGGCCTTAATGAAACAGCGGGCGTGCGGCTTGCACCATGCCGGCGCTGTCCAGGAACAGGAACAGGGCGGCGAGCAGCAGCAGGTGGCTGATGAAGCGCAGGCGGCGCGGAGCGGGGACGCTGAACACTGACAGCGCGGAAGCCCGCAACTGTCCGCTCCAGCTGCCGGGCTGAGGCTCTGCCTGCAGCGGCCTGCTCATCCGGGCCCGGGCCCGCTCGGCGGCCGCTGTGGCGCCCGATCCTGCCGCTCGGTTTCCGGCGGCCAGAAAGGCGCGCTCGCAGTGGGCCTCAAGGGCAGAGGCGGTTTGCTCCACCGGCGTAAAACAGGCGCGGCCGCGCGGGCGCTGCGGTTTCGGCTGCGTCAGTTGGCTGGCGGCAACCACGGGCTCGGGCTGGTCCGGTCCGGCGCGCTGCGGTTCAAACACACCGAGGAACTGGTCGCAGGTCAGCGCCACCTCGGTATCGAGCCATTCGACGGAGGTGGCTTCGACCGCGGGCAGAAGCCGCCGCAGCATTTCCGCCAGCAGCATCTCGGTGATTTCCCGGTCGCAATACTCCGGGTAAATCGGGGACAGCGAAAGCTCCAGCAGCGCTGCGGGTTGCAGCATGCTGCCGGTCAGCCGGCTGGAGCGCCGCAGCGGCACCCGGCGCAGGCGCACCGTGACCAGATAGTGGTCGCATTGCAGCCGGGCGGCATTCTCGGCGCGGGCCTCAATGGTCTCTGCGGGATGGCCGAAGTCCTCAAGCGTGTCCACCACTGCGGTAACCGCTGCGGAAAGGGTTCTCTCATCCCGGCTTTCCAGCCCAAGCCTGCCCGTAAACTGCACGTTCTCTGCCACCGTCCGGATCCTCCATTCAGGGTGCCGATAAATGAAGGTTAAAATTTGAACGGGTTAAAAGTGGGGCGGAAACTGCGGCCAGCCGTGATACCGCGCTGGCGGAAAAGACGGAATTTAGGCAGCCTGTAAGTTTCTGTTTTAAAACGAACAAAGTGTAATTTTGCGAGTTTTGAGGGCCGGAATGCGGCCCAACTGTGGCACCCGCCGGTCACATTGATGCCCTAGAACCTACAATGCAGCGGGAATCGCCGGCACTGTTCCAGCCAGGATTCACAATCGTCATTGGTGGCGGCTACCGGGGCGGGCGCAAATGCAGTAACGAACAACCTCAGGGGCGGTTCAGCCGTCAATCTGCCGCCCCATGATCGCCAGCGATTGCTGATAGACCGAGGCCGCGTTCCATTGCTTCAGCACAGGGTAGTTCGGCTCGCCCGGTTGATAGCCCTTGCCGGGTTTCCAGCCCTTCTGGCGCAGATAATTGGCGGTGGAGGCCAGCGCATCGCCCATGTTGTAGAAATCCACCCGGCCGTTGCCGTCCCAGTCCTGACCGTATTGCAGGGCATTGCCGGGCAGGAACTGGGTGTGGCCCAGCTCGCCGTGTTTGGCGCCCAGGGTGGCCGGGGTGATGGCGCCCTGATCCACCAGTTTCAGCGCCCCCAGCGCATGCGGGCGGAAGAAATCGGAGCGGCGGCAGTCATAGGTGAGGGTCACGATGGCCGACACCACCTGGCTGTCGCCCATGTAATTGCCAAAGGCGGTCTCCATCCCGTGGATCGCGATCAGCACGCCCGCGGGCACGCCGTACTTGCGCTCCAGTGCGGCATAGAACTCCGGGTTGCGCGCCTTGCGCTTGCGGCCTTGCGCCACGATGGTGGCAGAGCCGCGGATCTGCATGAACTTCTCCAGCGAGTATTTGAAGCTCTTCTGGTTGCGGTCGGCGGCGATGGTGCGGCGGGCGTATTGTGCATTTGCCAGCGCCTGCAGCCCGGCCTTGCGCACCCCGGCGCGCTTAGCCTCGCTGCTGAAAGCCTGTTTCCAGGCATCGAACCCGGCAGAGGTATTGCCGCAGGTTGCGGCCACGGCGGGGGAAGCGAGGAAGGCGGAAATCAGAGCAGGGGCAAGCAGCCGGCGCATGAATGGAACTCTCGAAATGTGACTCGTGTCCCTGCAGCCTAGCGTGACTGAGCCCCATGTCTAACGGGAATTCCCGCCACCGGTTCCCATCCGCCTAGGTAAAGGCCGTCCCGGCCGCCAGCGCCAGGCCGCCGGCAACCGCAGTCATGGCATTTTCCGTCTCGACACGGGCATTTGGGCACAAGGACCGCATTTCAGCCTGCACCGCCGCCAGCAGCGAAGAGCCGCCGACCATGACGATCCGGTCCACCTGAGCCGCGGAAATTCCTGCCTGGTTCAGGGTTTCGGCGGCGCACAGCCCGATTGCCCGGGTCTGCTCCGCCAGCGTCTGGTTCATGCCCGCGGCTGGCAGCGGCACAGACAATCCGCGCTGCAGGAGCTTGAGGTCGATTGCCGCGGTGTTCTCTGCGCCATTGGCGCGGATCTTGCCGCGCTCGACCGCAAAGGCCAGTTCGTGCCCAAGTTCATCCTCCAGCACGGACACGAGGCGGGCGAGCTTTTCGGGCTCCACCGCATTGGCCGCCAGGTCCTGCGCGGCACGGCGGCTTTCGGGGCTGTAAAGGAAAGGGATCAGCTGCCAGGTGGCCAGATCGTTGAACAGCCGGTTCGGCGCGGGCAGGGTGCCGCCGCCGAAGGTATTGCGGATCTGGCTGCCGCGGCCCAGCAGCGGCATCACATGATGAATGCTCAGCTGCCGGTCGAAATCGGTGCCGCCCAGACGGACGCCGTGAGAGGCTAGGATGCGGGTGGAGCCCTCCGCGCTCTGCTCAAAGGCGGTGAAGTCCGAGGTGCCGCCGCCGATGTCCACGATCAGCCCCAGCCCCGGCGACGGCGCGGCGGCGCGCAGTGCGGCTTCGGGTTCGTACATGAACAGCACGTCCTGGAAACCGGCCGCAAGGTAGCAGGCACGCAGGTCCTTTTCCGCCTGTACGTCGCGGTCTGCATCCTTGGAGTGAAACCGCACCGGCCGCCCCGACAGCGCATGGGTGAACTGCATATGTGTCGCCGCCTCTGCACGCCGCTTCAGCTCCGCCAGGAAGCGGGCGATGATGGTGGCAAAGCTGATCCGCTCGCCGCCCAGCCGCCGCTCTTCATGCAGGAGGGAGGTGCCGAGCAGGCTCTTGAGCGCCCGCATGAAGCGGCCCTCCTCGCCGCTGATCAGGGCCCGCGTGGCGCTATGGCCGATCCGCATCTGCCGTGTGTGCGCAGCAAAGAACACCGCGGTGGGCAGGGTCTGCTCGCCGGGTTCCATCTCCACCAGCCAAGGGCGCCCCGCAACCGCAAGACCGGCTGCGGAGTTGGATGTGCCGAAGTCGATGCCAAGGGTTTTCGGGGCAGTCATGAAGGGCTCCTGTACACCAAGCGGAGCGGATCTGGCTACAGCAACAGATGGATCCGATCAAGGCGAATCACCCAGGCCGCGGCCCGGGATCTTCCAGACGGCGGATTGCCGCAGGAAGATTAAACCTTTCAAAAACATGAGGTTAAGCTGCTGTAAAAGTATATTAATTCCTGAATATCACACTTTTTATGCCTGCCGCCCAGAGCAGGATTTTCGGAGTTTGGAAGATGAGTAACACTGATTACCAACGCATCATCTCGAAATTTGCGCTTGATGGAGACGATCAGAAAGATCTGGTTCGCGCAAGTTCCCTGCTGGCGCCTTACCTCGACCTGATCCTCGACAAATTCTATGCCTTTGCCCAGTCTGACGGCGAGGCCCGCAGGTTTTTTCCCAATGAGGAAATTCTTGCCCACGCCAGATCGGCGCAAAAACGGCATTGGGAACTTCTGCTGAGGGGCGACTTCCCGGAGGAGTATTTTGCGTCGGCCGAACGCGTCGGCAGTGTTCACTTCAAAATCCAGCTTCCATTTGAGCTGTACCTGTCCGCCTATGCGCGGGCGACCTCGCACATCCAGCAGGTTCTGGGGGACAGGTTCGGGACCGTGGTGACCCCAGGCGGGCGGCGCAAGCTGTTTGCAATGCTGGGGGCGCTGAACCGGGTGTTTGCCTTGGATACCTTTTTTGTCATCGACGCCTACTTTGCGGCGCAGCGCGCCGAACAGGACACCGCCTTTGACTATATCACCGCCGGGATCGAGCGGATGGAAGCCCGTGATCTGTCACAGAAGATCCCAGCTCCCGGCGAGAGCGATTATCCGCAGCGCTATGACCAGGTGCGCGTGACGTTCAACCGGCTGATGGGCAGCCTGGCAGGCGTCATTGGCAGCATTCAGGACTCCGCCGACGGTCTGAACAGCACCGCCGGTGAAATTTCCGACGCTGCGCAGAACCTGTCGCAGCGCACCGAGACCCAGGCTGCAACGCTGGAGCAGACGGCGGCGGCCGTCGAGGAAATCACGGCCAGCATGCGGACTTCGGCGGAAGCGACCAAGGAAACCAGTGATGTGGCCGCCACCGCGCAAGCCTGTGCCGAAGACGGCTTTGCCGTTGTGACGGACGCAGTGCAGAAGATGAAGGAGATTGCCGAATCCTCCGAGCGGATTTCCCAGATCATCGGCGTGATTGACGATATCTCTTTCCAGACCAACCTGCTGGCGCTGAATGCCGGGGTCGAGGCCGCCCGCGCGGGTGAAGCCGGGCGCGGCTTTGCGGTTGTCGCCTCCGAGGTGCGCGGGCTGGCACAGCGCGCCGCCGTATCCGCCAAGGAGATCAAGGAACTGATCAATATCAGCTCGGGCCATGTGGACGAGGGTGTCTCGCTGGTGGACCGGGCAGGCGAGGTGCTGACCCGGATTGTGGCCGATGTGAACCGGGTGTCGGAATTGTCGGCGTCGGTTTCTGCTTCTGCCGGCGAGCAGACCACCGGGCTGACCGAGATCAACACCGGGGTTTCGCATCTGGACGGGGTCACCCAGCAGAACGCGGCAATGGTCGAGCAGACGACGGCCGCCACGGTGACCATGCGCCAGGATGCGCAGTCACTGGCCGACCTGGTCAAATCCTTCGACGTCGGGGAAACAGCCGCCCCGATTGCTGCCGGAGACGGGGACACCGGCGGCAGCCTGCGTCTGGCCGGCTGACGCGGTGAGCCGCCGCATCCCAGCGGCACAGACAGAAAAAGGCGCCCCTTGGGGCGCCTCTTCCTTCTTATTTCCAGCAGCTTAGCAGCTGTAGTACATGCCGAACTCAACCGGGTGCGGGGTGTGCTCGTACTTGTGGACCTCTTCCATCTTCAGCTCGATGTAGCCGTCGATCTGGTCCTTGGTGAAGACGTCGCCCTGCAGCAGGAAGTCGTGGTCGGCCGCCAGGGCGTCCAGCGCTTCGCGCAGCGAGCCGCAGACGGTCGGGATGCCTTCCAGCTCCTCGGCCGGCAGGTCGTACAGGTTCTTGTCCATGGCTTCGCCGGGATCGATCTTGTTGCGGATGCCGTCCAGGCCGGCCATCAGCAGTGCGGCAAAGCACAGGTAGGGGTTTGCGCTCGGATCGGGGAAGCGGGCCTCGACGCGCTTGGCTTTCGGGCTTTCGGTCCACGGAATACGCACGCAGCCGGAGCGGTTGCGGGCGGAGTAGGCGCGCAGAACCGGGGCCTCGAAGCCCGGGATCAGGCGCTTGTAGGAGTTGGTGCCCGGGTTGGTGAAGGCGTTCAGGGTCTTGGCGTGCTTCAGGACGCCGCCGATGAAGTACAGCGCTTCCTGGGACAGGTCAGCATATTTGTCGCCGGCAAACAGCGGCTTGCCGTCTTTCCAGATCGACATGTTGACGTGCATGCCGGAGCCGTTGTCGCCATAGATCGGTTTCGGCATGAAGGTTGCCGACTTGCCATAGGCGTGGGCCACGTTGTGGATCACGTATTTGTACTTCTGCAGTTCGTCGGCCTGTTTGGTCAGGCTGTCAAAGATCAGGCCCAGCTCGTGCTGGCAGGACGCAACCTCATGGTGGTGCTTGTCGACCTTCATGCCCAGGCGTTTCATGGTGGACAGCATCTCGGAGCGCAGGTCCTGCGCTTCGTCGGTCGGGTTGACCGGGAAGTAGCCGCCCTTGAGGCCCGGGCGGTGGCCCATGTTGCCCATTTCGAATTCGGCGTCGGTGTTCCAGGAGCCGTCGGTTGCATCAACCTCGTAGGACACCTTGTTGATGGTGTTGGAGAAACGCACGTCGTCGAACAGGAAGAATTCCGCTTCCGGACCCATGTAGGCCACGTCGCCGATGCCGGAGGACTTCAGGTAGGCTTCAGCCTTCTGGGCGGTGCCGCGCGGATCGCGCTCATAGGATTCGCCGGTATCGGGTTCCACGATCGAGCAGTGGATGCAGAGGGTTTTCTCGGCATAGAACGGATCGATGTAGGCGGACTCGGTGTCCGGGATCAGTTTCATGTCGGAGTTTTCGATCGACTTCCAGCCTGCGATCGAGGAGCCGTCGAACATGAAGCCTTCTTCCAGGAAGTCTTCGTCCACCAGGTCCACGTCCACGGTCACATGCTGCAGCTTGCCGCGCACGTCGGTGAAGCGGATGTCGACGTATGCGACGTCCTCGTCCTTGAGTGTCTTGAGAACTGCGTCTGCGCTCATTCCCTCGGTCCTTTTTTAGAGATGTAAGGATATTCGTTGATGTATCAGAGTGCTTCCGGGCCGGTCTCGCCGGTACGGATGCGGATCGCTTGCTCGACGGGCGAGACAAAGATCTTGCCGTCGCCGATCTTGTCGGTCTTGGCAGCGTCGACGATCGCTTCGATGGCCTGGTCGACCTGATCGTCGTCCAGCACCACTTCGACTTTCACCTTGGGCAGGAAGTCGACAACATATTCGGCGCCGCGGTAGAGCTCGGTGTGGCCCTTCTGGCGGCCGAAGCCCTTGACCTCGATGACGGAGAGGCCTTGCACACCAACGTCCTGCAACGCTTCCTTCACCTCATCCAGTTTAAAAGGCTTGATGATGGCTTCGATCTTTTTCATCGGCATGGCTCCTCGCAAGCTTGTTGGGGGTGTCATTTCACTTCTAAATGAAGGCAGCAATGCGCGCCTGCGCGGCTGCGTCATTTCTGGCCAGGATTTCATCGTCGCTGCCTAAAAATTAAGCGCTGCGCCCGGAAAATGCGCAGAATTGAATCGGGGAAGGGCAAAACATGACCGAACTGCTGACCGCAGCCCAGATGCGGGCCATAGAACAGGCCGCCATCGAGTCCGGTGAAGTCACCGGGCTGGAACTGATGGAACGGGCCGGGCAGGGGGTGGTTGACGCCATCTTCGAGGAGTGGCCGGAACTGGCCGACGAGCGAGGGGCCGGCCCCTCGCGCTCCCCGGAGTACTTGGAGAAAGATGAAAAGCCGCGCCGGGCGGTGGTCCTGTGCGGGCCGGGCAACAACGGCGGCGACGGCTTTGTGGTGGCGCGGCTGCTGAAGGAGCGCGGCTGGGCGGTGGAGGTCTTCCTCTATGGTGATGCGGACAAGCTGCCGCCGGATGCGAAGGTGAATTACGAGCGGTGGAGGGAGATTGGCAGTGAAGAACCGCTTACGGGTGGTTGCCTTGCCTCAGTTATTGAGCCTGACCTTTTGGTCGATGCTCTGTTTGGCACGGGGCTTACCCGTCCGCTGCCTGATGACATCCGGAAAACCTTTCACTGGCTTTTGAAGTTTCGGCCGGAATGGAAGGAGGAAAGCCCCAGCAGAAAGACGCGGCGAACTCTAAGGAAAGTTGCGGTCGACATTCCCTCTGGTCTTTCGTCGGACACTGGGTTTCCCATCACAGATGCGGATGAGACTGAAGAGGCTGCGGACACCGAAGGGGGATGGCCATACTTTATGTCGGCTGTCTTCCACGCTCATTTGACTGTTACCTTTCACAGCCCAAAAATCAGCCACTTCCTGGGAGCCGTTGTTATAAACGGAACCCGCGTCAATGTTGTTGACATAGGATTGCGTGGCGATGCGCTGGAACGAACCGTAGCCTGTGAGCAAGACCCGGACTTGGAACGCGTACGGTTGCTTGAGCCCCGATTTCGCTGGCGTCCGTTAAGAACTCCAGGTTTTCCACATTCAATGCTCGAGAAATCAGGAGGAGGGCACAAGTATACAGAGGGCCACGCCCTGGTCCTCTCCGGCGGTCATGGCAAGACCGGCGCCGCCAGGCTGGCCGCCCGTGGTGCCTTGCGGATCGGGGCGGGGCTGGTGACCGTCGGCTCGCCGCGCTCGGCGATGTTTGAAAACGCCGCCAATCTGACCGCCATCATGCTGCGCCAGATCGACGGCGCGCATGGGGTCAGCGAGCTCCTGGAGGACAAGCGTTTCAATGCGGTCTGCCTCGGCCCCGGCCTGGGCCGCGGCGCCGATACCCAGGCGCTGGCAATGGCGGTGCTGAAGGAAAAACGCGCCACCGTGCTGGACGCCGACGCACTCACAAGGTTTGAGCTGAAGCCGGAGGCGCTGTTCGAGGTGCTGCACGAGAACTGCGTTCTCACTCCGCATGGCGGCGAGTTTGCCAGGCTGTTCCCGGACCTTGCGGAGAAACTGAACGCGCCAGCCACAACAGGCCCGGCCTATTCCAAGGTGGACGCCACCCGCGAGGCGGCGAAGCGCGCGGGCTGCGTGGTACTGTTCAAGGGGCCGGATACCGTAATCGCCGCGCCGGACGGGCGCTGCTCGGTCAATTCCGCTCATTATGAGCGCTCCGCCCCCTGGCTCGCCACCGCTGGGTCGGGCGACGTGCTGGCGGGCTTCATTACAGGGCTGCTGGCACGGGGCTTTTCGCCGATGCAGGCGGCGGAGACCGCCGCCTATCTGCATGTGGAATGCGCGCTGGAATTCGGTCCCGGCCTGATTGCCGAGGACCTGCCGGAGCAGATCCCCGCGGTGTTCCGCGAGCTGGGGCTTTAATCGGCCTCAGGCTGCCGGGCGCAGATCCTCTTGCGGCGCGGCGGCGGCCGCCAGTTCCAGCCCGCCTGCATAGATCACATGCGGGCGGGAGAATTCCAGCACCGTCAGATCCATCATTTGAAGCCCGAGGTCGCGGATGAACTCGCCGTCCACCAGCTCATAGGCCGGCACCACCGCCTGCGGCTGGCCGAACATCGCCTTGGCGCGCCAGTCGCGCACCAGGATCCGCTGATCCCAGGGGACGGTCAGATCGCTCTCGGCTTGGGTGTCGCCCAGCGAGCCGGCGGCGAAACACACCGCTTGCAGCATCGCCCGGCGGGTTCTCACTGCCTCCACCTGAGCCATGCCCTGGGTGCGGGTGATGATGCTGTCGCCCGCCGAGATCTGTTCTGCCGCGCGGGCGCCCTCGCGGGTCAGCACCATTGTGCCGCGCAACAGGCTGATGTTCTGGCTGCCCTGAAACAGCCGCCGGGGCTGCGCCTGGCTGCGCGTCGCCAGCTGCGCGCGCAAAGCCGCATTACCAAAGGGTTTCATGTTGTTACTCGCTCTGTCTGCCTCAGACTTTTTTCCCAAACTACGGCAGAACCGGATTCCAGGCCCAGTCTTTTCCGGCAAAAATCCGCTCATTGTTGCAATTATGCGGACGGATTGTTGCCGATCTGCACATCGGCGGCCGGACCGCGTTTTCCGCTCGCATCCCCGGCGAAGCTTTGCTATTGAGCGCGGCACGCAAGGCCGCGTGCCTGGCGTTTCGTGCGGGTGTGGCGGAATTGGTAGACGCACCAGATTTAGGTTCTGGCGCCGCAAGGCGTGGGGGTTCAAGTCCCTTCACCCGCACCATCCCCCTTTTGCCCCCCTTTTGCTGTTTTGAAGCCTTCGGTGCACCATGTCAGGGCCGGTCCCGGACTGCGGTACCGGCAGTGAGGTCCCCGGCTCCTCGGCAATCATTCAATCCTTGCTCTTGACGGCGGCCGGGCTACCTCTCGGCTGAGTGTTTAGGAAAATTTTTCTGAGGGGGATAGGTGTGACTCGTCTTCATTATTTTTTAAGCGCAGCGGCCGGGTTGTGCGTCCTGGGACAGCCTGCGTCGGCCGAACTGAAGTACAACAACAACTCCGGCGGTTATGTCGAGATTTATGGCCATCTGAACCCGGCGATCATCTCGGTCGATGACGGGCAGCAGACAGAGACCAACCTGCTGGACAATGACCTGTCCCGCTCCCGGGTGGGGCTGCGGCTGATCCAGCCCTTCGGCAGCAATACCTTCGGCTTCCGCTTCGAGACCGGGCTGGGCTTTCCCAACTCGACTGAAGTCAATCAGTTCGGCTCGGACTACAGCGGCTGGACCCGCGCCGATCTGCGCCATGTGGACTTCTGGCTGGAAGGAAGCTGGGGCAAGTTCTCAGCCGGGCAGGGCAGCATGGTGGCTGACGGTGCGGCCGAGACGGACCTGTCTTATGTCGGCACGGCGCTCTACTCCTTCAAGGTTGATTCCAACGCCGGGTTCCTGATCCGCGACACCACGGGCGCGTTGAGCGGGCCGGCCCTGGCGGATGCGTTCGACAATTTCGACGGATCCAGGCGTGGCCGCATTCGTTATGACACACCGGAATTCAACGGTTTTTCCGCAGGGATAGCCTGGGGGCAGAACGTTCTCGTTTCCTCCGATGATGCCGACTATTATGACATCGGTCTGTTCTACGGGCAGGAGTTCGGGACGGCCGAATTCAACGCGTCATTGGCCTATCAGGTGCGCGAAGATGCCGGAACCGACCGGTCGGATGTCTTGGGGGCGGCCTCGGTGCTGCTGGACAACGGCATCAGCTTCACGGTTGCGGGCGGCACCCGGGACAACGACGCGGCGGGCGCCAGCGACCCGAGTTATTACTATGCGAAGATCGCCTATGAGGACGAATGGCTGGCCTGGGGCAAAACCGGCATTGGTGTGCACTACTATGACGGCGAGGATTTCAATGTCACCGGCTCCTCCACCAAGGGCTGGGGGATCGGAGCGGTGCAGAAGGTCGAGAACCTCAATACCGACATCTACCTGACCTATCAGGAGTATGATTATGAGGATGCGGCGGCGACCTATCAGGATGTGACGACCTGGGTTCTCGGCGCGCGCTGGAAATTCTGACGGCGCTGGAAACAACCCTCGAAAACGCCCTGGATCCCCGGGGCGTTTTTTTGTGCCCGCCGGTGTTTTGGGCTGTGCAGGACTGAATGGGCTTCTGCGCGCCGGCGCAGGGTTGCGCGGATTGCATGGCGCCTCTGACGCCAGCGGCCGGATGAATGTGATCTGTTTCACTCAACGCCTTGAAAGAAGGCGGTTTATTGCCTGGGCGGGATCTTGCTGAGCGGATTTCCGCTCATCCACTTTGCCTGGCAGCAGCCGGAATTTTCAACCCTGAAGCTCCTGAAATCTGCATGTTAGCCAGCTCCGCGGCAACGGCCTCAGGGATGGAGAGGCACGCTGCCGACGGAACAGGAGACTCAGAATAATGAGCACGAAATTTGCAGCACGTGCCGGCGCAGCGTCGCTGGCAGCAGCTCTGGCAGCCCCGGCCCTTGCCGGCCCCACCTATACCAATGACACCGGCGGCAGCTTCCGCTGGTACGGGCAGTTCAACCCCGCCTACCAGTCGTTTGACGACGGGCAGGAGGACTTTAACCGTCTGGTGGACAACGAGGCCTCCAACTCGCGCATCGGCTTCGAGCTGGAACAGGAATATGGTGAAAACACCTTGCGGTTCCGCTTTGAAACCGCCTTTGGCTTCCGCGGCTCGGACGGGGTGAGCCAGCTCAGCACCGGCGACAACCTTAGCTGGGACCGCACCAATATCCGCCATGTCGACTTCCAGTTCGACACCGCGAGCTATGGCCGCTTCTCTGCCGGTCAGGGGTCGATGGCCACCGACGGCATCACAGGCGCGGATTTCTCGGGCACCGGACTCGGCGCCTCCAACTCGGTCGCCGACTCCGCGGGCGGCTATGCCTTCCGCACTGGCGCGGGCGCGCTCAGTACCGTCGATATCGGCGATGCCTTCACCGATCTGGATGGCAGCCGTCTGGGCCGCATCCGCTATGACTCCCCGGAACTTGCAGGCTTCACGCTCTCGACTTCCTGGGGCACCGATGTGCTGAAGGACGCAAACGACCGCGAAAGCTACGACGTGGCGGTGCGTTGGGCGTACGGCGATGCCGCGGGCTTTGCCATCGACACCGGCATCGGCGCCTCTTGGACCGAGGAAACCGGCAAGGCCGATCGCCGCGACGTTTCCGGCTCCTTTGCGGTGCTGCACAAGGCCACCGGCCTGTCGCTGAACGTGGCAGCAGGCGAGCGCGACATCGCTGGCACCTATGCCTATGCCAAGCTGGGCTATAAGGCGGATCTGATTGCGGCCGGCTCCACCGCGTTCTCGGTCGACTACTATGACGGCTCGGACATGGTCACCGCCGGCGACAGCGCAGAATCCTGGGGCGTGGCCGCGGTTCAGAAGATCGACGCGCTCAACGTCGAGACCTATCTGGCCTACCGGGACTACTCCTATGCCGACACCAGCGCCACCAGCTACCAGGACGCAAATGTGATCCTGGCCGGCGCCCGCTGGAAGTTCTGATCCTCCCTCCCTCGGTTTCAGAACAGCAAACACGCCTCCGCCGCGGGGCGTGTTTTTCGTTTCAGATCCCGGAAATCCGCGGGATCTGAAACGAAAAGGGCAATCCCCCTTGCACCGGCGCGCCGGGGGAAATAGAAGACCGCAAATTGTCTGGGGGCGCCTGCGCGCACGCGCCCCGAATCTCTATGGGGAATAGGATGCAGGTCACCGAGACGCTGAACGAAGGTCTGAAACGCGGCTACGCCATCACCGTCACCGCCGCCGAGCTGGACGAGAAGGTCAACGAAAAGCTGGTCGAAGCGCAGCCGGAAATCGAAATGAAAGGTTTCCGCAAGGGCAAGGTGCCGATGGCGCTGCTGAAAAAGCAGTTCGGCCAGCGCCTGATGGGCGAAGCGATGCAGGAATCCATCGACGGCGCCATGAACAAGCATTTCGAGGACAGCGGCGACCGTCCGGCGCTGCAGCCCGAAGTGAAGATGACCAACGAAGACTGGAAAGAAGGCGACGACGTCAACGTCGAGATGTCCTACGAGGCACTGCCGGAAATCCCCGAAGTCGACTTCTCCGGCGTCGAGCTGGAAAAGCTGGTTGTGAAGGCTGAAGAGGAGGCCGTCACCGAGGCGCTGAACAACCTGGCCGAAACCGCCAAGGAATTCGAAGCCCGCGAAGAGGGCGCCGCAGCTGAAGACGGCGACCAGGTCGTGATCGACTTCGTCGGCAAGATCGACGGCGAAGCCTTTGACGGCGGCGCAGGCGACGACTACCCGCTGGTGCTGGGCTCCAACTCCTTCATCCCCGGCTTCGAAGAGCAGCTGGTCGGCACCAAGGCCGGTGAAGAAAAAGACGTGACCGTCTCCTTCCCGGAAGAGTACCAGGCCGAGCACCTGGCCGGTAAGGAAGCCGTGTTCTCCTGCACCGTGAAAGAGGTGAAAGCTCCGAAAGCGGCTGAGATCAACGACGAGCTGGCCAAGAAATTCGGCTCCGACGACCTGGACGGCCTGAAGGCACAGATCGCTGAGCGCCTGGAAGCCGAATACGCCGGTGCCGCCCGCGCCGTGCTGAAGCGCGCGCTGCTGGACAAGCTGGACGGCCTGGTCTCCTTCGACCTGCCGCCGTCGCTGGTCGACGCCGAGGCCAAGCAGATCGCGCATCAGCTGTGGCACGAGGACAACCCGGAAGTGCACGGCCACGACCACGGTGAGATCGAGCCGACCGAAGAGCACACCAAGCTGGCCGAGCGCCGCGTGCGCCTGGGCCTGCTGCTGGCAGAGCTGGGCCAGAAAGCCGAGGTCGAAGTGACCGACGCGGAAATGACCCAGGCGATCATGCAGCAAGCACGCCAGTACCCGGGCCAGGAACGCCAGTTCTTCGAATTCATCCAGCAGAACGCACAAATGCAGCAGCAGCTGCGCGCGCCGATCTTCGAAGACAAGGTTGTCGACCACATCGTCGGGCAGGCCAAAGTCGAGGAGAAAGAAGTCTCCAAAGACGATCTGCAGAAGGCGGTTGAGGAGCTGGAAGAGGAGTAATCCTCTCCCTCTCGTGAGGTTACGGAAAGGCCGCCCTTTGGGCGGCCTTTTTCCTGTCCAGCCTAGTCACAGAACCACCCGCTCCTGCAGCCATAAAAGCGACGGGTAGGCCGCCAGCCAGATCCAGAAGAAGCGGTTCAGCCCGAACAGGCAGGCGTTGGCGAGGTGGAACAGCGCTGCGGTGAACAGCGCCAGCACCAGTGCACCTTGGCTGAACAGGGCCAGCGGAAACAGCACCTCGAACAGCATCACCGCCCAGCCCATCATCCACAGCAGCCGGGGGCGGTCCGCAAGGTCGCGCAGACCTTCGCTGACGGGGTAGGCGGAGAAGCGGAACACGTCCCGCAGCGCCCGGCCGGAGCGCCACTCAGGGTTCACGATCTTCACCTGACCGGAGATGAAATAGCAGATCATCAGCTGCCCGGCGAGATAGGCAAAGGCATACTCCTGCCATTGCTCTGACGGCAGCCAGCGGGCCGCAGTCAGGCAGCAGAGGATCAGGAGGCTCATCTTGTCGCTGCCGCCATTATACGGTCCCTGAAACCGCTGCAGGATCAGGAGCCCAAGGATCACCAGCCCCAGCAGTACCCAGGGCATGGCTATCCCGAACAGCAGCAGCCCGGCCAGCAGCAACCGGGGGCCGTGCAGGATCTGCTCGTCCCGGAAGCCCGCCATATGCTCGGCGCTTTGCTGCAGGAAGGCGAGCGCCAGCAGCACCTCGGTCGCGCGAAGGGCCAGTTCCAGGCTCATGCGGCGGCCTGTGAGGGTTGGGCGGAGAGGCCGGCCATCAGCTGCGGTTCGGACTGATAGGTGACCGCCTTGACCAGCCGGCCGTCCTCACCCCGGTCCAGAAAGACGAGGCGGAATTGCAGATAGGGCAAGAGCGCCCCCGGCGACAGCGTGCGCTGCAGTTCGGCGGCGATCCGGCGCTGGATTTCCCGCTGGCTGTGCGCGGTGGGTGCCAGTGTCAGCCGTTCGGCACAGCTGACCAGGAACAGGCTCTCGTTCCAGCGCGCATTCCACAGCATCCGCCCGGCCATCGCCAGCAGGTTCAGACGCCGCGGGCGCGGCCGGAATTCCTGCCATTGCATAGGCGGACCGGATGCGCTGGTCAGCATACGCCATTCCACCCGGGGCGAGGGGTCCACCGACTTGAAAAAGCGCCAGGAGGGCATCAGCGCAGGCAGCAGCAGTTTGAACAGGGACAGCGTGGCGCCAGTAAAGCGGGCGCTGGTTAGAATTCCGCTAAAATGCTGCCAGATCGAAAGCGAAAAGCTCCCGCCCGTCCTTGGCACCTTCCTGCGGAAGCTGCCGGCGTCCCGTTGGGCCGGGCAGCGCCCCTGCGGGGCGCTGCGGGCTGCGGCGCGGCGGGCTCAGGGGCGCAGGCCGGTTTCCTTGAGCATGCCGCGGCGTTTGGCTTCGTAATAATAGCCGCGGGAATAGTGCTTGACCGCCATGTCCTGGCTGCCGTCAGCGAGCAGCCAGGCGCCGCGCAGGTATTTGACGGAAAACTGCAGGTTGGTGTCCGCATCCAGCAGTTCCTTGGGCTGGCCACTGAACCCCATCGAGCGGGCCGTGGCGGGGAGGATCTGCATCAGCCCGTAGTAGGGCCGGTTCACCGCGTGCGGGCGGTGGGTGCTTTCCCGCACGGCCAGCCGGTGCACTAGGCTGCGCGGGACGTCGTAATGGTCTGCCCAATAGTTGATCTGCTGCCGCAGTTCAGGCGTTTCATTGGGGTAGAGCGGCGGATTGTATCTCGAAACCTCGGGCGTTGAGGCGGTACTTCCGCAGGCAGCCAGAACTGCAGCTGCAAAAAATAAGATCAGTGTGGTCCGGCGCGACATGCGGCCTCCGCAAGTTGTTTCTCGCGGCCAGACTAGCCGCATGGCGGCAGGCCGCAATGCGGTCTGTGGCGCACCCTGCGGCAACCGGCAGGGAACCGCCAGACCGGGAGGGGTTTTCCGCCTGCGGAGGGCCGTTTTTTATGGTGCCGGACGGGTTCATCAAACTTTAAGTATTAGACATTTGTTAAATATGGCCCTCCACTACATATTGGGGGTGCGCATTGAGGCAACACGATCCTCAGGCAGATCGCCCCTCACGCCTGTGGGGCATCTGACCAAATCGGGCAGAAGGGGCCGCGGCTGTTTCCCAATTTTCCGCGGTCCCGATAACCCCCGGCAGGCACTGCCCGGGCTGTCTTCAAAAGCCGGGTTTCGCCGCTGGTTTGGCGCGAAACGCGGCGCGCGGTTTGCGGCGCCGGTGGCACCTGGCAGCGGCGCCTTCGGCCCGGGCCGGGCAGGGGGAGCAGCTGACGCCGCTATGCTGCGCCCGCGGAACTGCTCCCGGCTTCGATACTGGCAAGGTCAGCCAGCTGTGCGGCTGGATTTGTCCCGGGTCTCAAACAGGCTGCGGCCCGGCGCAATCAGGCCCTCGGGCACGATGTCCGCAATCGCCTCGGTTCGGAAGTCCGGCCGGTCGAACCGGCGCCTGCGCAGCAGCCGGAACAACAGCCGCCGGCGCAGGGCCAGCTCCTCACTCTCCAATGCGTCCTGCATGGCGCATCCCCCTTTTTCACTCCACTCCCGGATTATTCTCGCCGAATGCGGCAAACAGATGGTTATTCCGGGGCAGGGGATATGCGTGCAATTTGCCTTAGCTTGCCGCGGGCGCCGGGCAAAACGAAAAAGGCCGCCCAAAGAGGCGGCCTTTCCCAATGTCACCTGATCCGCGGGGATCAGTTGGTTTCTTCGTCGCCAGCGGCTTCGGCTGCCGGAGCTTCGTCCTCGTCGGAGGCCGCGGAGCCGATATCGTCGAACAGCTCGGAGATCTCGAACTCAGCAGCGGCTTCCTCTTCGGCGGCCAGCTCCTGGATCGATTTGCCCGATGCCTGCAGCTCGGCTTCCTCTGCGGAGCGAGCCACGTTCAGCTTGATTTCGACTTCCACTTCCGGGTGCAGCTTGACGGCGACCGAGTGCAGGCCCAGTTCCTTGATCGGTGCGATCAGGGCGACCTGTTTCTTGTCGACCGAGAAACCTGCTTCGGTGGCCGCGTCAGCAGCGTCGCGCGGAGTGACCGAGCCGTACAGCGCACCCGCGTCCGATGCGGAGCGAATCACGATGAACTGCTGGCCGTCCAGCTTCTCTGCCAGAGCTTCGGCCTCTTTCTTGGTCTCCAGGTTGCGCGCTTCCAGCTGCGCTTTCTGGGCTTCGAAAGAAGCAATGTTGGCCTCGGATGCGGTTTTTGCCTTGCCCTGCGGCAGCAGGAAGTTGCGGGCGTAACCGGGCTTCACGTCGACGACGTCGCCCATCTGGCCCAGCTTTGCAACGCGCTCAAGAAGGATAACTTGCATCTGCTTATCTCCTTACTTCACGGCGTAGGGCAGCAGGGCGAGGAAGCGGGCGCGCTTGATAGCACGGGCCAGCTCACGCTGCTTCTTGGCCGAAACGGCGGTGATGCGCGAAGGCACGATCTTGCCGCGCTCAGAGATGTAGCGCTGCAGCAGACGGGTGTCTTTGTAGTCGATCTTCGGCGCGTTGTCGCCCGAGAACGGGCAAACCTTGCGGCGGCGGAAAAACGGTTTGGCTGCCATGATTTAGCGTCCTTTTCTCAAGCGTTGATCAGCGGCGCTCACGGCGTTCGCCGCGTTCGTCGCGCTTCTGCATCTGGACCGAGGGGCCCTCGGCGTGCTCGTCGACCTTGATGGTCAGGACGCGCATCACGTCATCATGCAGACGCATCAGGCGCTCCATTTCCTGAACGGCGGACGCGGGCGCGTCGGTCTTCAGGAAGGCATAGTGGCCCTTGCGGTTCTTGTTGATCTTGTAGGCCATGGTCTTGACGCCCCAGTACTCCTGGTCGACCAGCTTGCCGCCGTTGTCGGACAGAACAGCACCGAAGTGTTCGATGAGGCCTTCTGCTTGCGAGTTGGACAGGTCCTGACGCGCAATCATGACATGCTCATAGAGTGGCATGCGAACTCCTGTTTGTGTCTAGGCGCATTTCATAGACTGGGCATCACATGCTTCCGCTGCCCGGTCACGAGAGGCTGCGCGGATCGAAAGTGTCGCGGAAGCAGGGCCTCCTATACAGTCTGAGGCGCAAAGAGCAAGGCAAAAGCGGTCCCTGCCGCCACCCGGGCGGGGCCGCCGCGGCAAAACCGCAAGCGCGCCGCAATGCTGCCCCAATGCGGGTCTTCACTGATTAATGAAGCCTTAACGCGGCGGACGGCCGCGGTGCCGCCCGGCAGAGGCAGCTTGAGAAAGGGCAGTCAGATGGCAGTGACAGATCAAACCCCGCCGAAGGTTTCCAGGGCGCCCGGTGTCAAGGCGCTCGGCGCCGTCGCAAATGCCGTGCCGCTCAGCCTGCGGCTGGAGGCGAACTGGAAACTGCGCCTGGTGCTGTTCCGGCTTCTCGGGGCGGCGATGATCCTCAGCTCCACCGGGCTGTGGCTGGTGCCCGGCGCCGGGGCGGACCCGGAGATGAACCTGATCCGGATGGGGATCTCGGTGGCCTTCCTGCTGGCCGGGCTGGTGCTGATGACCGCGCATGAGCCCGCAAACCGGCCCGAGGCCTGCTTTGATCCGGTGCGCCGGGAGCTGCGGGTGCTGCAGCGGGACAGCCGCGGCCGTCCCTGCACGGTGCTGCGCCGCAGCTATGAGAGCCTGGGCGGGGTCCGGCTGACGGCCGCCACGGTGCAGATGTATGAGACCGACGGCAGCCTGCTGATCGAGCTGCCGCTGGGGTCTGCCGCGATGCGCAGCCAGCTGCGTGACCAGCTCAGCGGCGCGGTGCGGATCCTGACCTGACAAGTCATCACATTCCCGCGAGTCAGGCCCGGCTGCGGTGCAGCCGGGTTTTGTGTTCGCCCGCTCACAGATAGTGTTGGTTTTTGCCGGCTTCCTTTTCGGGGGCCGTTCGCCACATCTGTTGCCACAAGATTTGTTCAGACGGAGCCTTTCCCATGAAGAAGACCCTGCTTGCCGCCGCCCTGGCCGCTGCCGCTGCAACCGGCGCTGCTGCCGCCCCCGAAAAATATGTCCTGGATCCCGGCCACAGCCAGATTCTGTTCGATTACAACCATCTGGGATATTCGACCACTTACGGGCTGTTCTCCGGCTTCGAGGGCGAAATCATGTTCGACCAGGAAGACCCGGCGGCCTCCAGCGTGTCCGTGACCATGCCGCTGAGCATGATGTTCACCGGCTGGCAAGCGCGGTTCGACCACTTCATGACCAAGGATTTCTTCGACGCAACCGAGGATGAGACCGTCAGCTTCACCTCCACCGCCATCGAGGTGACTGGCGATGATACCGCCAAGATCACCGGCGACCTGACCCTGAACGGCGTGACCAAGTCCGTGGTGCTGGATGCAAAGCTGAACCAGAAGGGTGAGCACCCGATGGCCAAGAAGCCCTGGGCCGGTTTCGACGCGACCGCCACCGTGCTGCGCTCCGACTACAACCTGGGCCAATTCGCGCCCTTCGTCAGCGATGAGGTCAACATCAAGATCTCGATCGAGGCGATGAAAGCCGACAGCTGAAGCTGATCCGCTGACCTGAAATACCGGCCGCCAGCTCCCTCCGGGCTGGCGGTTTTTTCATGCCTGCCGCCGCGGGCCTCCCCAAAGCGTGAGCGGAGTTCACTGGCGTTTTCCGGCGCCCTACGGCAGTCTGGAAGTGGCCTCTCCGGCCACCTCGGAAAGGAGGCACCCATGTTCCGCTTAGGCTATATCGCTTCAGCCGGTGCGGCATTGGCCCTCGCCGCCAACCTGGCCTTTACAGCGCCGGCCGCCGCCCATGATTCAGGCCATGATGCGGCCCGCGCCATTGCCGGGCTGATTGCCCTGGGCATCATCGTCAAGAGCCTGGATGACCGCAAGCACCGCCACCACGGGTATAATTACAGCTATCAGCCGCGGACCCATTACTACCCGCGCAGCCATCATTACCCGCGTACCTACTACAAGCCCTATGGCGGCCGCCATCATGTCAAACGGCACCGGCACCACTACCGCGGCATCCACCGCCACCGCACCCGCCACGGCGGTTATTACCGGCACAGCCACTAGGCTGACGCCCCTGTACCTGGGATTGACGGTCCTGCAAAAGCTGGACCTCTCCAACAGCTGCGCTTGATACCTCGCGGGCAGAGCGGCGCCCGGAACGGCAAAGCGCCGCGCGTCAGCGCGGCGCCGGGCCCAAGGCTGTCAGGGGGTGCCGGCGCAGCCGGGGCACCCGCAGGCGCGGGAGGGCGCCGTTCTGCGGATCACTGCACCCTTTGGGCCTCCAGCGATACAGTCACGTCCACGGCAAACCCCAATGAGCTTTCGTCCGGAAGGCTCTTGCCAATACCAAAGTCCAACCGGTTCAAGGTGAGGGCGCCGGTCATCCTTGCGGTGTCTCCCTCCAGATCGAGGTCAAAGGGAAGGGTGACGGGCACCGTCTGGTCCTTGATCGTCAGGGTGCCTTCGGCCTGGTAGCCCTCTTCCAGCTTTTCGATCTCCGCCTGGAACAGGGCCGTGGGGAAATTGGCGCTGTCAAAGTAGTCGGCACCCATCGCCTGGCCGGTCACGGATCCCAGCTCCAGCGACGGGATTGCGATGGTGACCTCCACATCGCCGGCCGGGCCCGGGGCGGACGGCTCCTCGAAATTGATCACCGCATTCCACTCGCCAAAGCTGCCGGTGACCGCGCTGCCCATCTGGACGACAGAGATCCCCATTGTGCCCGATTGCACCGCCCAGCTGCCTGCGCCGCCGCCGCCCGGCTCCGTGGCCACAACCGGCGTGGCCGTGCCGGACAGATGCTTGCCGCCAAAGACGCCGATCGCCGCACCGCCACCCAGCGCGCCGGCCCAGACCAGCAGCGCCGCCAGCAGCGGCAGCAGGCTGTGGTGCTGCGCGGGCGGCTGCGGCAGGCTGGAACGGCCCGGCAGCATCCGCCGCAGGGTCGCGTCGCGGTCGATCACGTGATGCTTCAGCGCGCCGGCAATATGCATGCCCAGCGCAGCCGCCAGGGTCCAGACCAGCACCCAGTGCAGCCCTGCCGCCAGCTCAGCCACGGCCTCGGACTGCGGCACAAACGGCAGGGTTTGCCCGAACGGCCACCAGATCGGCGCAAAACCGGTAGTGGCGGCATGGTGGACCCAGCCGGCCAGCGGCACCGCCACCAGCGAGCCGTAGAGCAGCCAGTGCACCATCTCCGCCGCCAGCGCTTCTGCCTTGCGGTCCGGGTGCAGCAGCCCCGGCTTGGGCTGGCTCAGCGCCCAGAGGATGCGCAGCAGCGCGGTGAAGAACACCGCAACGCCAAGGGTCTTGTGCAGCGAGAACAGCAAGGTGGCCCGCTCGATCACCGCCTGGCTGCCGTCGAAACCCGGGCTCTGGATCTCATGCGCCAGCTCATTGGCGAAGTAGCCCAGCGGAAAGGCGGAGAAGATCAGCAGGGCGGTCAGCCAGTGAAAGGTCTTGGCAACGCTGCCATAGCTTTGAAAGGTGTTTTGGCCGGGCATGGGACGTCGGGTCCTTTTCAAGTCAGGTGTTGCACTCAAGGTAGCAACACCGCGGTGCCGTGCAATATTCGCAGCCCCCTCATCCGCGCACAGGCGTGGTGCGCAAACTGCAGCTTTGCTTGTGCGTTGCGTCAAGGGCCGCTACATCAGGCAAAACGCTAAAACAGACGAGGTCTTCCATGACGATCGCATTCGTGTTCCCCGGACAGGGCGCCCAGACCATTGGGATGGGCAAGGCGCTGGCCGATACCTATCCGGCGGCCAAGGCCATCTTTGATGAGGTGGATGAGGCGCTGGGGGAAAGCCTGAGCCAGCTGATCTGGGAGGGTGATATCGAAACTCTGACCCTGACCCAGAACGCACAGCCGGCGCTGATGGCCACTTCGATGGCCGCCATGCGGGCACTGGAGGCCGAAGGCGTGACGATTGAAAAGGCCGCCTTCGTGGCCGGCCATTCGCTGGGCGAATACTCCGCGCTGGCCGCGGCCGGGGCGATCTCGGTGACCGACACCGCCCGCCTGCTGCGCACCCGCGGCCTGGCGATGCAAAGCGCCGTGCCGGTGGGCGAGGGCGCGATGGCCGCGATCCTTGGCCTCGACCTCGACGCCGTGCGCGCGGTGGCCGAAGAGGCCGCGCAGGGCGAGGTCTGCCAGGCGGCAAATGACAACGACCCCACCCAGGTGGTGGTCTCCGGCGCCAAGGCCGCGGTGGAGCGTGCCGCCGAAATCGCCAAGGAGAAGGGCGCCAAGCGCGCAGTGATGCTGCCGGTGTCCGCCCCCTTCCACTGTGCCCTGATGCAGCCCGCCGCGGATGCGATGGCCGAAGCGCTGGCGGGCGTTGAAATCAAATCCCCGGCGGTGCCGCTGATCGCCAATGTGCGCGCCGATGCGGTGACCAGCCCGGACGAGATCCGCCAGTTGCTTGTGGAGCAGGTGACCGGCTCCGTGCGCTGGCGCGAGAGCGTGCAGGCCATGGCCGCCAAGGGCGTGACCGAATTCTGGGAGATCGGCGAGGGCAAGGCGCTGTCGGGCATGATCCGCAAGATTGACCGCAACCTGGCCTGCCGCCAGGTCGGCACCCCGGAAGACGCCGCGGCCGCCGCCGGGGCCTGATCCATGCAGCGCCGCCTCGCGTTCCTGGCTTCCAGCCTTGCTCTTGCCGCAGCAGTGGCAGGCGGGCTGATGCTCAGTCATGCGCAGGCGGCCAGTTTCAAGCTGCAGGGGCAGGATATTCTGGTCAACGGGACCGTGGACGAGAGGTCACTGCGCAAGTTCCGCGCTTTCATGGCAAAGCACCCGGACGCGCAGCGGCTGGTGCTGATGGATATGCCTGGCTCCGACGACGACGAGACCAACCTGAAAATCGGCTATATGGTGCGGGATCTGGGCCTGGACACCCATTTGACCGCCAGCAGCGAAATCTTCTCCGGTGCGGTGGAGCTGTTCCTGGCTGGCAGGGAACGCACCATGGAAGCCGGGGCGGTGCTGGGCGTCCACGCGTGGGAAGGCGACAGGACGGCTGATGAATACCCGCGCGGGCATCCGGAACACGACGATTATCTGGCCTACACAGCCCGCATGCTGGGCAGCGCGGAGTTCTACTGGTTCACCGTCCATGCCGCACCTGCCGACGGAATGCATATAATGACTGAGGCGGAGATAGAGCGCTTCGGTCTTCTGACACAACCGGTCCTGCGGGACTAAGAAGCCAAGAGGGCAAGAAATATGTTTGATCTTACAGGAAAAAATGCGCTGGTGACCGGCGCTTCGGGCGGCATCGGCGGCGATATCGCCCGCGCCCTGCACGCAGCAGGCGCCACCGTGGCGCTGTCGGGCACCCGCGAGGAGCCGCTCAAGGCGCTGGCCGCGGAACTGGGCGAGCGCGCCCATGTGCTGCCCTGCAACCTGTCCGACGCCGAAGCGGTCGAGGCGCTGCCCAAGCAGGCGGCAGAGGCAATGGGCTCGGTTGACATCCTGGTCAACAACGCAGGCATCACCCGCGACAACCTGTTCATGCGGATGAAGGACGAGGAATGGGAAAGCGTGCTGAACGTCAACCTGACCTCGACCATGCGGCTGTGCCGCGGCGTGCTGCGCGGCATGATGAAGGCGCGCTGGGGCCGCATTATCAATATCTCCTCGGTGGTGGGGGCCACCGGCAACCCCGGCCAGGGCAACTATGCCGCCTCCAAGGCCGGCATGGTCGGCATGTCGAAATCGCTGGCCTATGAGGTCGCCAACCGCGGCATCACCGTCAATGCGGTGGCCCCGGGCTTTATCGCCACGGCGATGACCGACAAGCTGAACGACTCGCAGAAGGACGCGATTCTGAGCCAGATTCCGGCTGGCCGCATGGGGGATTCGAAGGAAATCGCCTCTGCCGTTCTCTACCTGGCCAGCCAGGAAGCGGGCTATGTCACCGGCACCACGCTGCATGTGAACGGCGGCATGGCGATGATCTGAGCCCCGGCCAGCTGCCAATTTGCCAAGCCCCGCAGCCTGCCTGCGGGGCTTTTTTGCACCTGTACATGCAAATTCCCCGGCGCAGCCCTGCCTGCCGCCTCCGTCAAGCGGTTGAAAAACGGCGGAATTGCCAAAAAAATCCGGTAACACTCTTGCAACCACTTGATTGCATGGCCATCTGCACGGCTTCATACCCGCGGGAGACGGGCCGCCGCGGGAATCATGACCAAGCGAAACCGTTTGCCTTGGCCGCGGTCTATGCTATAGGCGGCCCATATCCGCAGGTATTTCCTAAGGGAAACGCCGCACTGTCCCCGCCCGGCGGGGATCACACCGCCCGCTCCGGGCAATAACCACGCCGCCCGCACGGGCAAGGGCAGAACCGGGCAGAGTGCCCTGAAATACGAGGAAGAGACATGAGCGACGTCGCAGATCGCGTAAAGAAGATCGTTGTTGAGCACCTGGGTGTTGAAGAAGACAAGGTCACCGAAAACGCCTCCTTCATCGACGATCTGGGCGCAGACAGCCTGGACACCGTGGAACTGGTGATGGCGTTTGAAGAAGAGTTCGGCATCGAGATCCCGGACGACGCGGCCGAAACCATCCAGACCTTCGGCGACGCAGTCAAGTTCATCTCCGAAGCGTCCTGAACCACGCTTCCGGTGAACCGGAAAAAGCGGCGTCTTCCCAAAGGGGAAGGCGCCGTTTTCTTTTGCGCCAGGGGGCGCGATTCCCGCGCCGGAGCGCATTGCGGCGGTGCTCTTGTTTGCGCTATCAGGGTGCGGCCCGGACACGCCGCAATTGTTCCATAAATCGTCAGGATACGGCGTATCGCCGGATGCGATCCGTGCTAAGCTTTCTGCGAGAGGCAGTCCTCAGAGGAGATAGGCACTATGATGATTTACCCCACGATGGAGATACAGAACGGCCGTTGCGTGAGCCTCGAAAAAGGCCGCCTTGACGAGCCGCAGATCTGGCATGTGGATCCGGTGGAAACCGCCAAGGGTTTTGCCGCCGCGGGGGCGGAATGGATGCATCTGACCGACTTCAGCGCCATTGAAGGTGATCACAGCCACGAGGAGCTGATCACCGACATCATCCGCGGCGCCGGCATTCCGGTGCAGCTCGGCGGCGGCATGCGCTCGCGCGAGCATGTCGAGCACTGGATCGACAAGGGGGCAGGGCGCATCGTGATCGGCACCCTGGCGGCCCGCGACCCGCATCTGGTGCGCGAACTGGCGGAACACCACCCCGACCAGATCGTCCTTGCGGTGGATATCTGGCAAGGACAGGTGATGACCGACGGCTGGCGCAAGTCCGGTGCGTACACTCCGGAATCCTACCTGGAGGCCTTCAAGGACACGCCTTTTGCCGGCATCATCATCACCGACATCGACGCCGATGTCGCAGACACCGAGGCGCAGATGGGGCTGATTTCGCATCTTGCCTCGCAGGTGAAACTGCCGGTGATTGCCAATGGCGTGGTGCGCAATTCCGATGACATTTCGCGGCTGAAGTACATTCACAACATTGCCGGCGCCATGGTGGGCCGGGCGTTGTTCCGCAAGACGCTCTCGGTTGAGGAAGCGCTGGACGTTGCGCGGCCGGAGCCGGAGCCGGTAGCGGAGTTTCAGTAACCTGAGGGTTTCCCGGCACTGCCTGCGGGGGCTCCCCGCGGGCAGTGTCCGGAGAGGAAACCGCTCCGGGAAACGCGCTCAAGCAGGCCTTCCCAGGCTCAGGCATGGCGGGGGGCAACTGCTGGACCGGTGGAGCGAACCGGTTTCGACACCAGAAGCACCTTCAGCTCATCCCGGGTCAGCCGCCTTCTGAATTTGACACCGACATAGTTGTTGTTCTGCCAGTTGGTTTGCGCCTCGATCACCATCCGGCCGCAAACTTCGGCCGCGATTTTCCCAGTGATAAGCGGAGTGGCCTTACCATCGTCCAGCCACACCCGTATCTTGGCGCCCAGCTGGCTGACGTCCTCGATCCTGGCGTCAAAGCGGTGACCGTCGGACACCAGAATGCAGGGCAGCAAGCAAGGGTGGCGCTTGGCCCGCCGCAGACGCCGCCGGGCCAGGCGCTCCAGCAGGATCATGCCTGCGGCGCCGAGAACCAGCGACAGCAGCGAACCGGCGATCACGGTCTCTTGCGGCAACTGCTTCAGCTTGCCAAGTCCGGTCAGAGAGCTGCCTCTGGCGTCTTCTGGCGGGATAAAGTCGCAAGGCAGGGGAATGATGCGCGCGGCATAGGATTCCAGCAGCGCTTCAGTGCTCCAGAGCTTTGCGTCGGCCTGCGCCTTTCCGGGCCCGTACTTGAGGTGGATTTCCAGCAGGGCCTCGGTGTGGTCGATCAGATCCAGAGTGATCAGCTCATAATTCTGCAGCCCGGACCGGCGCATCCGGATGCGCAGCTCCTCCTGGGGATGGTCAACCAGCCAGTGGCGCAATCTGTGCGCCTCGCCCGTGTCCTTCCCGGTTTGCAGCATCTCGTGGAATTGGCGCATCTGATGCTGCATGAGCACAAGATCCGAGAGCAGCATGCATGTCGCGCGGGAGCGTAACGGCGTAGCGGCCGCGGCAGTACCGCCCGTGGCAAAGGTCAGGGCTGCGGCGGCTGAAAGAACAAGAGACCTGGATAACATAACGGGGACTCGCAACACAGTGCATAGATCACCCTAAAGTTTAGCATGCGCACATTAACGCGCGGCATGGGAGTCCGGTAATTTTCCGTTAAATCTCAGCAGCGGCACGCAGTTCATGAAAATGCTGCCTGGGCCGCGGCCAGGCAGCCATGTTTCCGCGAGGCGGCGCGTCCGGTCAGGAAACTACGGCAGATGGCGGCCTGGCGGGCTAGGCGGTGCCACCGCGGGGCTGCGGCAGCTAGATCCCGAGACCGGGCGGCAGCCGCGCAACACGGGGGCCGCCGTCCTCATCCTCCATCGGGAATTCTTCCAGCAGGCGGTGCAGCTGGAGGAAGTTGAAATCTTTGTGGAACTTCACCCCGAAGTAGTCTGCCGTCTGCCACCGAACGTTTGCATCCACGGTAAAGCCGCCGAAAATGAGGGTCACACGGGCCGGAATCTCGCAAGGGGCGTCGGGGCGCACCTTGGCACCGGCCCGGCTCAGATCGACCAGATGGGCCGGCACCGTTCGGTCGCCAGCATGCAGAACGCAAGGCACCGAGCAGGGGTAGCGCTTGGTGCGGCGGATCTTGCGGATGCCGATCCGGTCGAGAAAATACAGAACGCTGCCGCCCAGCACCAGGAAGGATACCCAGGCGATGGCGGCATTGATGATCTGCTGGCGCTGGCGCGCATCCGAAGCTGCCACCGCAACCAGTTTGCTGCCATAGCCCTCGTCCTTGACCTGGTCGCAGGGCAGGGCCTCAACCCGGGTGCCGAATTCCTCGGCCAGATCGTGGACGCCCATGTGGCGGGCGGTTTGAAGGGCGGCGGTGCGGCCTTGGCTGGCGAGAATCTGCAGCAAGACCGTTTGCTGCTTCAACAGCTCCATCGTGCGGGGCTCAACGGATTGAATCCCCACGGCCCGCATGCGCTGCCGCAGCGGAGCCGGCGGGTTTGCGCTGATCCAGCTGCGCAGATGCTGGACGCTGTAGGCCCCGTGGCCAGTGCTGAGATAGGAGAGAAACCCCCTGGTGGCCCGGTTCAGATCCGACAAGTCCCGGTGTACGGCGCAGCCGGCGGCGGCATGCACGGGAGTCAGGACAATCACCAGCAAGGTTGCAGCTATTGGAAGCCATTGGCGCATGGCAGGGTCGTTCCTTTAATCCTTCCAGAATAGGAAAGTGCCCGGAAGAAGCGAATTTGCGGTTAACGCGGCGTCCGTTTCCGAAGAAATCCTTCCAACGGCACCGGCGCCGGCGCGCGGATCAAGAAGGCTGCCCGCACGCACACCGGCCTAAGCCGCTTTACCAGGCGATCAAGGGTTCCGGCTTGCGGAGACGCGCATAGAACCCTGGGTGTTGAGCCCGCGCCCGTGCCGCATGCCGCTATGCGGCTTCAAGGCTGTAGGTGGGGGTACACCGGCAGGCCGATTGTCCATCCCGGGCTGTCCGTGCCGTGAGAAGTTGAGCGGCGGCTGACGGCGAAAAAATGCGGGCTGGAGACAATATGGCCCAGAGCTCCAGCCCGCTGTGGCGATCCTTGAGGACGGATGCCAAGTTCTCTCAATCGGTATAACAGCAACCTAAAGGGGAATAGTTAATCAAATATTCCCTCCAAAGAACATCTTCGCAAAAACCTGCCTTCCGCAGGGAAATCCGCGGGCGCACCCGCTCTTGCACCTGCGGGCCATTCCAAGCTATTTGGACAGACGGATTGCCGAGGCAAAGGAGAGCAAGGAATGCGTCGAGTAGTTGTCACCGGTCTGGGCCTGGTTACCCCTCTGGCCAGCGGAGTCGAGGAAAGCTGGACCCGGTTGCTGGACGGCCAGTCGGGCGCGGGCCCCATCACCCAGTTTGACGCCGAAGCCAGCGGCGTGACCACGACCTATGCCTGCGAGGTTCCGCGCGGTGATGGCAGCGGCGGCACTTTCAACCCTGACGACTGGGTTGCCAAGAAAGACCAGAAGAAAATTGACGACTTCATCCTCTATGGCATCGCAGCCGCCGACATGGCCGTGCGCGACGCCGGCTGGACGCCCGAGGACGAGGAAAGCCGCCTGCGCACCGGCGTGATGATCGGCTCCGGCATCGGCGGGCTGTCGTCGATTGCCGACACCGCGGTGATGATCAAGGAAAAAGGCCCCCGCCGGGTGTCGCCGTTCTTCATCCCCGGCGCGCTGATCAACCTGATCTCCGGCCAGGTCTCGATCCGCTTCGGCTTCAAAGGCCCGAACCACTCCGTCGTGACCGCCTGCTCGACCGGCGCCCATGCCATCGGCGACGCGGCCCGGCTGATCAAATCCGGCGACGCCGACGTGATGATCGCGGGCGGTGCCGAGGCGGCGATCTGCGAGATCGGGATCGCGGGCTTCAACGCCTGCAAGGCGCTGTCGACCAAATACGCGGACGACCCCAAGAAAGCGTCGCGCCCCTACGACACCGACCGTGACGGCTTTGTCATGGGCGAGGGTGCCGGCATCGTGGTGCTGGAAGACTACGAGCACGCCAAGTCGCGCGGCGCCAAGATCTATGCCGAGGTGCTGGGCTACGGCCTGTCCGGCGATGCCTACCACATCACCGCACCGTCCGAGGACGGCGAAGGCGGCGAGCGCTCCATGCGCGCAGCCCTGAAGAACGCGGGGCTGGAGCCGTCGGCGGTTGACTACATCAACGCGCACGGCACCTCGACCATGGCCGACACCATCGAGCTGGGCGCGGTGGAACGGCTGCTGGGCAACCACGCCGCCAATGTCACCATGTCGTCGACCAAATCCGCCACCGGCCACCTGCTGGGCGCGGCGGGCGCGATCGAGGCGATCTTCTCGATCCTGGCGATCCGCGACCAGGTTGCACCGCCGACCATCAACCTGGACAATCCCGCGGTTGAAACCCCGGTCGATCTGGCCCCGAACGCCAAGCGTGAGCGGGAAATCAACGTGGCGCTGTCGAACTCCTTCGGCTTTGGCGGCACCAACGCCTCGGTGATCTTCGGGAAACCCAAGTGATGTGGCGCAGCCTCGCCTCTAATATGCTCACGGTCCTGATCGCCGCCCTGTTTCTGCTGGGCGGCGTCATCCTGTGGGGCCAGTCGCAGTACACCGCCGAAGGACCGCTGGAGACTGCAATCTGCTTGCGGGTGGAGCGCGGATCCAACATGGCGCGCGTCAGCCGCGACCTGGAAGCGCAGGGGGCCGTCACCTCCGGCACCATCTTCCGCCTTGGTGCCAAATACAGCGAGAAAACCGGCCAGCTCAAGGCCGGCAGTTTCCTGGTGGAACCGGGCGCCTCGATGGAGCGGATCGTTGACGAGATCACCCATTCCGGCGCCTCCACCTGCGGCACCGAGATCGTCTATCGCATCGGCGTGACCCGCACCCAGGCCGAAGTGCGCGAGCTGGATCCGGCAACCAGCAAGTTCGAGGAGAAGGCGGAATTCGTCCTTGGCGTGGATGAGGTTCCAGCCGAGTACACCGAAACCCGTCAGGACGCCGACACCCGCTACCGCATCGCGCTGGCCGAAGGCGTGACCAGCTGGCAGGTGGTTGAGGCGCTGAAGGCGATGGACGTGCTGGCAGGCGAGCCTGGCGAACGCCCGGCAGAGGGCCTCTTGGCGCCTGACAGCTATGAGGTCACCCCGGGCACCGAACGCGCCGCAGTCCTGGCAGAGATGCAGGAGCGCCAGGAGCTGCGCATCAACGCCGCCTGGGAGGGCCGTTCCGGAGATGCTGCCGTCTCCAGCCCCGAGGAAATGCTGATCCTTGCCTCGATCATCGAGAAGGAGACCGGCGTTGCCGAAGAGCGCGGTCTGGTCGCCTCCGTCTTCACCAACCGCCTGAAGCGCGGCATGCGGCTGCAGACCGACCCGACGGTGATCTATGGCGTCACCAAGGGCGAAGGTGTGCTGGGCCGGGGCCTGCGCCAGAGCGAGCTGCGCGGGGCGACCCCTTGGAACACTTATGTGATCGAGGGCCTGCCGCCCACGCCCATCGCCAACCCCGGCATGGCCAGCCTGGAGGCTGCGGTGAACCCGGTGAGCACGGACTATGTCTTCTTCGTCGCGGACGGCACTGGCGGCCATGCCTTTGCCAAGACCCTGGAGGAGCACAACCGCAACGTCGCCAAATGGCGCGAGATCGAAGCCCAGCAGCAGAACAACTGAGGTTGTGAGGGCAGGAAGGAAACAGGGAAGGGCGCCGAGGGGCGCCCTTTTTTGTTGGGGAAGTAATCTAGGTATTTTGCTTAGTTGAGCCATTGAAATGCAGAGGAAAAAACCTCACTGTTAGTAAGGCTAATTTTCCTAGAAGCATTGAGGGCGTCGAATGAGGTTTAGAAGTGTTAGTAATTGGGTAAACCCCGACGAGTTGCGTGGGCTTCTTTACTTTGCTCAAAGAATTGAGGAGATGACATTCGAGTACTCGCTTGACAGTTTTAGAGCTCCAACTACAAATGTTCCTTTTCTAATTGAGGAGTTTTTAGAAGCGTTAAGTGCCCACCAGGAGCTGGGTTTGCCTCTAAATTCTGCGTTGCATATATTGGATGAGTTGGAGAAGCGCTTAAGGTCGAATCAAGTTGTGTCCGACCTCATAAGTGTTAGGCTGGACAACTATTTGAAGTTTGATAGGTCGAACGTCGAAGAAATGCAGCGCGCTTTCAACGTTTTGCTGGTGGAGCTCGATCCGCGATCATATGTAATCAAGTGTTTTGAGTTGTTGAAGGGGAAGGTTGTTGAAAACGAAAAGAAAGGCATCGAGTTTTTCTGTAGAGAGGCTGTCACAACGTTACTAAATCTAGGAGTGAGTAGCTTCTTTATTAACAAGTCCGCTGTCGAGCATTTCTTTGGATCAAGCATCGTAGATTCGAATGACTGTTTGGATGAGTTTTTGAGAAAGATCTATCCTCATTATCACAAGTTTGATCTCATTCTTAAGATAAAGACGCCGGTGGGGGTGGTGAAGAAGGAGATATTGGGGATATTCGACCTTTCACTTAGTTCGAGGATTCCAAAAAGGTTTTTGAGCGACTGCTCTCCAGATATGAAGACTCTGGAAAAAGGTTGGAAATACCTCGTTGCCACTGACTTGAGAGCTTTTGACTATTTCTCGGCGGTGGAGGTGACTAAGGACAAAATTGCTCGCCTCCACGATTTGTTTGGAATGTTTTATCACAAGGGTTCCTACGCCCTCGATCAGAATGCTGTGGTTGTTCAAAAGTGTTGTTTGAAAGAAAGTTTCGACGTGCAAACGTTGGTAAACAGAATGCATTTTGTCGACGACAATAAACCGAAGGACGCAGCCAGCAAGCTCGATCACATGGTTAAGACAATTTTGCTGCCATCCGGACCTGATAGGGAGAAGTTCTTTCGTGTGATTGATTTTCACGGAATAAGCTCGAAGTCGGAGACTGTCGAAAATCAAGTTATTAATCTTTGGACTTCGCTGGAAACGTTGGTTCCCGCTAAAAGTCACGGTTCGATTATCTCTGGCGTGGCATATGGTGTATTGCCGTTTATTGGATTGAATTATGTTAGGAGGATTTTTGAAAGATTGACTTTTGACATTTTGAGATGGAATAGGCGGGAGCTGACTAGGGCTCTTGCTGATACTAAATTTCCGGCAGGCGCCGACATCGTAGAAAAAGTTTTTTGCCTAGTGGTGGTAAAGGAGAATGAGGATACTTTATCGGAATTCTTGGGTAGGCTGCTTAACTTTGAGCTTCTGAGGTTTAGAGTGTTCACGCTTAATAAAATGTACTCGAGGCCTGAAAAGATTTTCAAAAGCATAGAGAGTCATCAGCAACGCGTAGAGTGGCAACTCCATCGTATCTACCGCACTAGAAATTCAATAGTACATTCTGGTCATACACCAAAGTATACGAGCTTGCTAGTTTCGAATGCGCATGATTACTTTGATCAAGTGTTTTCAACTGTGTGCAAGTTTTCAAGCCAGCCAGGAGGGTTTGACAACTTTTCAAGCTGTTTCGACTACGCTGAAAGGCTTTACGCACAATATCATTCCGATATCTCTCGAATGAGTACACTTAGTATAGAGGATACATCTTCAGTCCTTTGGAAGCCAATCGATAGACCAACGAAGTGGTCACTTTTTCCTTCCTAGTGGTGTTCCACCTCCCCCGTTGCGCACCCGCCGTACGCACCCCTCCCCATAACCCTTGACTTTTACGTCGAAATCGCGTATAGGTTGTGTTGCAGCTGGAAGAAACATGGACGGCCCCGGATCCCCCAAACCGGTGGCCGTTTTCTTTCTCTCGTGCGGACAAAAACGCATGAGGCAGACACATTTCATGACAGATCAAGACACCGGACCCCTGCTGAAACGGCAGGTCCACTACACCACCGATCTCCTGCGCTCGCTGCAGGATTCGATCAACCGCCTGCGCAACGAGGCGGAAGCCCTGCGCGCGCAGCTGGATGCAGAAGGCGCCGATGAGGTGACAGGTGCCAAAGGCCAGATCAGCAAGCTGGAGGGGCTGATCAGGGATTGCCAGAAAGTGGAGAAAGTCATTGCAGAACAAAGCACAGAATTCGCCCGCATGCTCAGATCCGAACATGAGCTTGATTTCGGTGCCGCCCGCAGAGAGGTCGAAAGCCGCCTTTCTGGCATCCGTTCCGCCATTTCTGAAAAAGTGGTTTCTGGATGAACTGACCGGCTTTGTTGCACAAATCCCGTGTGGGATTCATCTCATGAATCCAGCGTGGTAGCTGGGATGCATGAGCAGACCT
>NZ_JBHUPT010000050.1:0-19513 GCF_049056525.1 Leisingera coralii
ATGCGGGTGGCGATGCTCGCCCCCATCGTGCTGGCGGCCTCGCTGATGATCCGCTCCTTTGCCGGGCTGCCCGGCGACGGCAAGCGGCCGCCGGTGCTGCCGGGCTTTGTCATTGCCTTCCTGGTGCTGGCCGGGATCAACTCCTTCGGCCTGATCCCGGCGGCGGTTACCGACTTCCTCAGCCACGCGTCGCGCTGGCTGCTGCTCACTGCAATCGCCGCGGTGGGGATGAAGACAAATCTGAAACAGGTCCTGGCCGTCGGAGGCGCGGCCATTGCCCTGATCATCGTCGAGACCCTGTTCATCGCCGGCCTGATCCTGGCCGGAATCAAGCTCTTGACCTGACCAGACAGACCAGAAGGGAGGCCAGATGACATTCCAGCAACCCCGGGTGGACACGTCACCCGCCGTATCCGACGAGGTGCGGAAAACCACCTGCTACATGTGCGCCTGCCGCTGCGGCATCAACGTGCACATGAAGGATGGTAAAGTCGCCTATATCGAGGGCAACCGCGACCACCCGGTGAACAAGGGTGTCCTGTGCGCCAAGGGGTCTGCGGGGATCATGCAGGTGAACGCGCCGTCGCGGCTGCGTGCCCCGCTCAAGCGGGTGGGGCCGCGCGGGTCTGGCGAGTTCCGGGAGATTTCCTGGGACGAGGCGATCAGCACCGCCGTGGGCTGGCTGAACGAGCTGCACGAGACCGCGCCGCAAAAACTGGCCTTTTTTACCGGGCGCGACCAGAGCCAAAGCTTCACCAGCTTCTGGGCCCAGAATTTCGGCACCCCGAACTACGCCGCGCACGGCGGCTTCTGCTCGGTCAACATGGCGACCGCCGGCATCTACACCATGGGCGGCGCGTTCTGGGAATTCGGCCAGCCCGACTGGGAGCACACCAAGCTGTTCATGCTGTTCGGTGTCGCCGAGGACCATGACTCCAACCCGATCAAGATGGGCATCGGCAAGATCAAGAAGCGCGGCGCGCGGGTGATCGGCGTGAACCCGATCCGCTCCGGCTATAACGCGGTGGCGGATGACTGGGTCGGCATCACCCCGGGCACCGACGGGCTGTTCATCCTGTCGCTGATCCACGTGCTGATGAAGGCGGGGAAAATCGACCTCGACTACCTCAGCCGCTACACCAACGCGCCGGTGCTGATCAACGCCTCCGAAGGTCCGGAGAAGGGCCTGTTCCTGCGCGACGGTGACGGCAAGATGCTGGTGATCGACCGCAACACCGGCAAGCTCACCCCGTTTGACCAGCCTGGCGTGCGCCCGGACCTGACAGCCGTTTACGAGAAGGACGGCGTCACCCACCGGCCGGTCTTCCACCTGATGGCGGAACGCTACCTGTCGCCGGACTACGCGCCCGAGGCCATTGCAGACAAATGCGGCATCCCGGTCAAACGGATCCGCGCCATTGCCGGCGAGCTGGCCCGCGTTGCCTTTGACGAGGCGTTCGAGCTGAACGTCGAATGGACCGACTTCCGCGGTGAGACGCACAGCAAGATGACCGGCCGCCCGGTGTCGATGCACGCGATGCGCGGGGTGTCGGCGCACGCCAACGGCTTCCAGACCTGCCGCGCGCTGCATGTGCTGCAGATCCTGCTGGGCACTGTCGAAGTGCCTGGCGGCTTCCGCTTCAAGCCGCCCTACCCCAAACCCATCGAGGCGCACCCCACTCCGCACGGCGACCGCCGTCCCGGCCGTCCGCTGGATGGCCCGCACCTGGGCTTCCCGCGCGGCCCCGAGGATCTGCTGCTGGACGAAAACGGCAAGCCCCAGCGCATCGACAAGGCGTTTACCTGGGAAAACCCGATGTCGGCCCATGGGCTGATGCACATGGTGATCTCCAACGCCCATGCAGGCGATCCTTACAAGATCGACACCCTGTTCATGTACATGGCCAACATGTCGTGGAACTCCTCGATGAACACCAAGGGCGTCATGGAGATGCTGAGCGCCCGCAACGACGACGGCGGCTATATGATCCCGCACATCATCTATTCCGATGCCTATTCGTCGGAGATGGTGGCCTATGCGGATCTGATCCTGCCCGACACCACCTATCTGGAGCGCCACGACTGCATCAGCCTGCTGGACCGCCCGATCTGCGAGGCGGACGCGGCGGCCGATGCGATCCGCTGGCCGGTGATCGAGCCCGACCGGGACGTGCGCGGCTTCCAGTCCGTGCTGATCGAACTGGCCAACCGGATGAGCCTGCCGGGCTTCACCAATGCCGACGGCAGCCCCAAGTGGAAGGATTACGCCGACTACATCGTCAACCATGAGCGCAAGCCCGGCCTCGGGCCGCTGGCAGGCTTCCGCGGTGAAAACGGCGACAAGGAAGGCCGCGGCGAGGTGAACCCGGACCAGCTGAACCGCTATATCGAGAACGGCGGTTTCTACGTGGCGCATATCCCGGAAGGCGCGGATTACTACAAACCCTGGAACGCGGCCTACCAGGACTGGGCGGTTGGCATGGGGATCTATGACAGCCCGCAGCCCTATCTGTTCCAGCTCTATGCCGAGCCGATGCGCAAGTTCCAGCTCGCCGCCGAAGGCCACGGCGAACGGCAGCCGCCGGAGCATCTGCGCCAGCGGGTCAAGGACGTGATGGACCCGCTGCCCATCTGGTACGAGACCGACCAGCAGGGCAACGAGGGCTTCACCGTCAACGCGCTGACCCAGCGGCCGATGGCGATGTACCACTCCTGGGGCACCCAGAACGCCTGGCTGCGCCAGCTGCACGGCCGCAACCCGCTCTATGTCCCGACCAAGCTGATGCGCGAGCACGGGCTGAAGGACGGCGACTGGGCCAAGGTGTCCTCGCCGCACGGTGAGATCACCGTGCCGGTGATGGAAATGGCGGCGCTCAACGGCAACACGGTCTGGACCTGGAACGCCATTGGCAAGCGCAAGGGCGCCTGGGCGCTGGAAGAGGACGCGCCGGAGGCCACCAAGGGCTTCCTGCTCAACCACCTGATCCACGAGCTGCTGCCGCCCAAGGGCGACGGCATGCGGTGGGCCAACTCCGATCCCATCACCGGCCAGGCAGCCTGGTTCGACCTGAAGGTCAAAATCGAAAAGGCCGCCGCCCCGGACGGCCTGCAGGAAAGCCAGCCGGCCTTCCCGGCGCAAAAGTCACCGGTTGGCACCGGCCCCAAGGAACTGAAATGGAAGGTCGGCAAATGACGGCGCAAAATTTTTCCGAAAAATTTTGCCAAGACTTTTCAGAAAAGTCTTGGTCCGCAACCCCAAACGGAGGTGCCCGGAATGACTGAGCTTCCCGCCGAGACCACCCGCAAGATGGGCCTGGTGATCGACCTGGACACCTGCGTCGGCTGCCATGCCTGCGTGATCTCCTGCAAGGGCTGGAACACGGAAAACTACGGCGCGCCGCTGAGCGATCAGGACCCCTACGGCGGCGATCCCTCGGGCACCTTCCTGAACCGGGTGCATTCCTATGAGGTCCAGCCGGCGGAAGGCCACGCGCAGCTTATCCATTTCCCAAAGTCCTGCCTGCACTGCGAGGACGCGCCCTGCGTCACCGTCTGCCCCACCGGCGCCAGCTACAAGCGCGCCGAAGACGGCATCGTTCTGGTGAACGAGGACCACTGCATCGGCTGCGGCCTGTGCGCCTGGTCCTGCCCTTACGGCGCACGGGAACTGGACCTGGCCGAAGGCGTGATGAAGAAATGCACCCTGTGCGTCGACCGGATCTATAACGAGAACCTACCGGAGGTGGACCGCCTTCCCTCTTGCGTGCGGACCTGCCCGGCGGGTGCCCGCCACTTCGGCGATCTGGGCGACCCGGACAGCGATGTTTCCAAACTGGTGGCAGAGCGCGGCGGCATGGATCTGATGCCGGAAATGGGCACCAAGCCGGTGAACAAATACCTGCCGCCCAGGCCCAAGGACCGGATCGAGGAGGAGATCGACATCCTCGCCCCGCTGCTGGCGCCGGTTGCCGAAGAGCCGCAGGGCTTCCTCGGCTGGCTGGACAAGGCGCTCGACAAGCTTCCGGGCCAATCTTCAGGGGGAGCGAACTGATGCATCCCGCACCCTCCGTCATCATTTTCACCACCCTGTCGGGTCTGGGTTTTGGCCTGCTGTTCTTCCTCGGCCTCGGCCAGCCCGCCGTGACCGGTGCGGTAGCCTTTGTGTTCTACGCCATCGCCTTTGGCCTGGCAGTGGGCGGGCTGCTGGCCTCCACCTTCCACCTGGGCCATCCGGAGCGCGCCTGGCGGGCGCTCACCCAGTGGAAGACAAGCTGGCTGTCCCGCGAGGGTGTCTGCGCTGTCGCTGCGCTGATCGTCATGGGCCTTTACGCCTTTGGCGCGGTGTTCCTGGACAGCCACTGGACGCTGCTGGGCTGGATCGGTGCGGCCCTTAGCCTCGCAACCGTCTTCACCACCTCGATGATCTACACCCAGCTCAAAACCATCCCGCGCTGGAACATGGAGCTGACACCCGCGGTCTTTCTGTCCTTCAGCCTGGCCGGCGGCGCGCTGCTGGCCGGGGCCGAGGCCCTCGCGCCCTGGCTGCTGGCCATCGCAGGCGCGGTGCAGCTGGCCTACTGGGCCAAGGGGGACCGGGCGCTGGAAAACTCCGGCACCAACCTGGGCACTGCCACCGGCCTGGGGGACCGCGGCACAGTGCGGGCCTTTGAACCGCCGCATACCGGCTCCAACTACCTCTTGCGCGAGTTTGTGCATGTGGTGGGCCGCAAGCATGCGCAGAAGCTGCGGTTCATTGCCTTTGCCCTCGGTTTTGCGCTGCCGCTGCTCCTGATCCTGACGCCGGTGCAGGGCTTTGTGATCAAGCACCTGTTTGCAGCCCTTGCGGTGCTCTCCCACCTCGCAGGCGTCGCGGTCTCGCGCTGGCTGTTCTTTGCCCAGGCCGAACATGTGGTTGGCCTCTACTACGGCAAGCGCTGACACCCGCCGGGGCGCCCCAGTCAGGCGCCCCGATTTTTTTCAGCATTTTTTTCCGCATTTTTTCCGGCAGCATGTCACAAACCGCCCGGCTGCCTCGTCCTGTTCCTGAAGCCATCAGAAAGGAACAGATTGATGACCCAACGCCTTGACCATTTCGCCGCCGCGCCTGACCTGTTTCAGCCGATGCTGGAGCAGGAAAATCTGTTCAAGGACAGCGGGCTGGAGCACAGCCTGGTGGAGCTGGTGAAACTGCGCGCCTCGCAGATCAACGGCTGCGCCTTCTGCATCCACATGCACAGCCACGACCTGCGCGCCCACGGCGAAAGCGAGGACCGGATGCAGCTCTTGAACGCCTGGCGCGAGTCCTCGCTTTATTCGGACCGCGAGCGGGCTGCCTTGGCCTGGGCCGAGGCGCTGACCCGGGTGGAAGCCACCGGCGCGCCGGATGCGGATTACGCAGCCGTTGCGCAGCTGTTTTCCCCGCGCGAGCAGGTGGTTCTGACGCTGCTGATCAGCGCCATCAACGCCTGGAACCGGATTGCAATCGGCTTCCGCACCCCGCATCCTGCCGCGCAGGAGGCCAACGCCGCGTGACAGCACCTGCAACACATGACGGAACCGATGCGTTCCTGACCGCGCGGCCGCGATTGTTTGCGGCCGCCTACCGCATGCTGGGCACCGTCAGCGACGCCGAGGACATCCTGCAGGACGCCTACCTGCGCTGGCAGGCGGCACCGCAGGCAGAGGTGCAGGACCCGACTGGCTATCTGATGCGGATCACCACCCGGCTGTGTCTGGACCAGCTGAAATCTGCTCGCGCCCGGCGCGAGACATACCCCGGCGAATGGCTGCCCGAGCTGCTGCTGACCGAAGACGCAACCGAACAGCTGGATCATGACGTCTCGGTCGCCTTGCTGCTGGCGCTGGAAACCCTGTCGCCGCTGGAACGCGCCGCCTTCCTGCTGCATGACATCTTCGACAGCGCCTACGGCGAAATCGCAGCCGCGCTGAACCGATCCCCCGACGCTTGCCGCCAGCTGGCTGCACGGGCGCGGCGCAAGGTCCAGCAGCTGCGCCCCGAGGCCCCGGCAAACCCGGACCAGGGGCGGGACTTGGCCGAGGCCTTCTTCCGCGCCTCCAAGACGGGCGACACCGCGGCGCTGACCCGGCTTCTGGCGCAGGATGTGCAGCTGATCTCCGATGGCGGCGGCAAGGCGATGGCCACCCTGAACCCGATTTACGGGCTGGACCGGGTGCTGCGGCTGTGCGAGGGGCTGGCCCGCAAAGCAGAGCGCAACCTGCCGGACCGCTGGCGGCTGTGCCGGCTGAACGGCCTGCCTGCCATTCTCAGCCGCGAACCGGACGGCATCCTTCAGGCTATGGCGCTGGAAGTCCGGAACGGGCGGATTGTCCGCATCTACGTGACCCGCAACCCGGATAAGATGCGGCATCTGGCGGCCGCGTTGGAATAGGCGGGAGGGGCCAGCCCCTCTTGCCCCTGAAGGGGCAATTCACCCCGGGATATTTTCAGCCAGATGAACAGGAGATCCTGGAAGGAAAACGGGCGGCACTCCGTGAGGAGGCCGCCCGGTATTATCCGAAGGTGCCTGAGGTCAGAGCAGGCCCGCGTGGACCATTGCAGCGTCGATCGCCGCCTTGGTGCTGTCTTCCAGGGTGGTCAGCGGCGAGCGGACCTCTTCGCTGCACATGCCGAGTTTCGACAGTCCGTATTTGGCACCGGCCAGGCCGGGCTCGATGAAGATCGCCTCATGCAGCGGCATCAGCTTGTCCTGATATTCCAGCGCTTTGGCATAATCGCCTGCCAGGGTAGCCGCCTGGAACTCGGCGCAGAGCTTGGGCGCCACGTTGGCGGTCACCGAGATACAGCCGACGCCGCCGTGGGCGTTGAAACCCAGCGCGGTGGCATCCTCGCCGGACAGCTGGATGAAATCCGCACCGCAGGAGGCGCGCTGCTGGCTGACGCGGGCGAGATCGCCGGTTGCGTCCTTCACACCCACAATGCGCGGCAGCTTGGCCAGCTCGCCCATGGTCGCAGGCGTCATGTCGACGACCGAGCGGCCCGGGATATTGTAGATGATGATCGGGATCCCGGCACAGTCATGGGCTGCGGTGAAATGCTGCACCATGCCGCGCTGGGTCGGCTTGTTGTAGTACGGGGTTACAACCAGGGCCGCATCGGCACCGACCTTCTCGGCAAACTCGACGAATCGAATCATCTCAACGGTGTTGTTGGAGCCTGCACCGGCAATCACCGGCACCCGGCCGGCCGCTGCCTTGACCACTTCGGCGATGACCCGCTCGTGCTCCTCGTGGGTCAGGGTCGGGCTTTCACCGGTGGTGCCGACCGGCACCAGGGCGCTGGAGCCTTCGGCAATCTGCCATTCCACCAAGCGTTTGAGCGCATCCAGATCCAGCTCGCCGTTCGAAAACGGGGTGACGAGTGCTGGCATAGAGCCTTTGAACATGGGCACGCTCCCTTTGCTGCAGGTGCAGGCGGCAATCCGCCGCCGTCAAGATACGGAATGCCAGTGATTTGAGTTGATACCGGCACGCCAATGAGTAACGTTCAAGCCTCTATCCCCGGTCCGCTGGAAAATGCAAGAGATGACACGCATCCTGGCCCTTATTCTGCTGATATCCGCGGCTCTGCCCGGGACACCCGCGCAGGCGCGCGACCTCGGCACGGCACTGGACCTGATGCGGTCCGAGAAATGGGACCAGGCTGCGCGTGAAGCCGGGGCGAAGCATACTATTGCCCGCGATATCATCGAATGGCACCGGCTGCGCGCCGGGCTGGGATCGGCCGGCGATGTGATGGCGTTCCTGCAGCGGCGCCCGGACTGGCCGGGGCTGGCCTATCTGCGCCGCCAGAACGAGGATGTAATTGCCGCCACCGGCCGCGAGACCATCCTGGCGTTTTATGCGAATGAGCGTCCGCAGACCGCCGAGGGTGCGCTGAGCCTGGGCAAGGCGCTGATTGACGATGGACGGCGCGGCGATGGCGAGGCGGAGATCGTGCTGGCCTGGCGCACTATGGCGATGGGCAGCGCCATTCAGGATCTGTTTCTGCGCGACTTCGCCAAACTGCTGAAGCCGCATCACACCGCGCGGCTGGACCGGCTGTTGTGGGAGGATCACCTTGTCAGCTCCAAGCGGATGCTGCCCCTGGTGCCCGAGGGCGAGCGCAAACTGGCGGAGGCGCGCATCGCCCTGCAGGAGCGCGCGCCCGGCGTTGATGCAAAGATCGAGGCCATTCCAGACCGGCTGCAGGGATCGGCGGGCCTCGCCTATGACCGGTTTGCCTGGCGCGACCGCAAGCGGCTTCAGGACAGTGCCATTGCCATGATGATGGACCGCAGCACCAGCGCCGAGAAGCTGGGCGAGCCCGGCAAGTGGCTGAACCGCCGCCGCGACCTGGCCCGCCAGGTGATGCGCGACGGCGATCACGAGCGCGCCTACCAGCTGGCCGCCTATCACTTCTCCTCGCCCGAAGACGGCTACGGCTACTCCGACTGCGAATGGCTGGCGGGATACATCGCGCTGCAGAAGCTGCGGGATCCGGAACTGGCTGTAGTGCATTTCCAGCGTTTCCTGGCCTCGGTCGAAACCCCGATCTCGATCGGCCGCGGCGGCTACTGGCTGGGCCGTGCTTATGCTGCCATGGGCGAGGCCGACAAAGCGCATGAGGCCTATGCCAAGGGGGCAGAGTACCAGACCTCTTTCTACGGGCTGCTGGCGGCCGAGAAACTGGGCCGCCCCTTTGACCCTGCACTGGTGAAACCAGCGGAGCTGCCGGACTGGCGGACGGCGGATTTCATGCAGTCCTCGGTCGCCGAGGCTGGTCTGATGCTGCTGAAAGAAGGCGACATGGCGCTGGCCGAACGCTTTCTCACCCATCTGGTCGAGGGCCTGCCGCCGGTGCAGGCGCGCCAGCTGGGGCAGATGGCGGTGGAGCTGAACGAGCCGCACCTAGCAGTGATGATCTCCAAACGCGCCGCCCGCGGCGGGGTAGAGCTGGAAGGCGCCTATTACCCGCTGCACCCGGTTGCCAAGCGGCAGCTGCCGATGGCCGAGGAAATGACCCTGGCCATTGCCCGGCGGGAAAGCGAGTTCGACCCGGCGGTGATCAGCCATGCCGGGGCGCGCGGCCTGATGCAGGTGATGCCTGCCACCGCGAAACTGGTGGCGACCGAGCTGGGCATCCTGGCGGGCCACAACACCTCCCGCCTGACCGCGGAGTGGGACTACAACGCCAAGCTGGGCGCCAATTACCTGGCCGGGCTGGCTGGCAAGTTTCGCGGCAACGTGGTGATGATGGCGGCGGGCTACAACGCCGGGCCGCACCGTCCTGCATCCTGGATGGAACGCTATGGCGACCCGCGAGGCGGCAGCCCGGACATTGTCGACTGGATCGAGCACATCCCGTTCAACGAGACCCGCAACTACGTGATGCGGGTCACCGAAAGCCTGCCGGTCTACCGGGCGCGGCTGGGCAAGCCGCCGCTGCCGGTCCCGTTTTCGCAGGAGCTGAGCGGCTCAACGCTTCACGCGTTCGCGCCATAGGGTGAACAGCCCCGCCGCGATGATGACCCCCGCACCGATGGCCACATTGGTGCGGATCACCTCGCCGAACACCGCCATGCCCAGCATCGCCGCCCAGATCAGGTGGAAATAGGCAAACGGCTGCACCGCGCTGGCCTCGGCCATCTCGTAGCATTTGATCAGCAGCCAGTGGCCCGTCACGCCGGAGACGCAGAGCAGCGCCATCCAGAACCAGTCCCGCTGGCTCATCGGCTCCCAGAACCAGATGCCGATGGCGGTCATGAAGACCATGCCAGCCACCCCGGTCCAGAAGAAGCTGGTGGCGGTGCTGTCCTTGCGCGCGGCATAGCGGGTGACCAGACCGTAGACGGCAAACATCAGTGCCGAAATGAAAGGGATAACCGCCGCCGGATTGAACACGCCCATGCCTGGTTGCAGGATGATCAGCACGCCGATCAGGCCAACCCCAATCGCCGCCCAGCGCCGCCAGCCGACGCTTTCGCCCAGCACCGGGCCGCTAAGTGCCGCGACCAGCAGCGGATAGCAGATGAACACGGCCTGGCTCTCGATCAGGCCGAGAATGGTGAAACCATAGACGGCGACGCAGATTTCCCCGACCAGCAGCACACCGCGGAAGATCTGCAGCCACAGCTGGTCAGTACGGGCTGCCTCCTTGATCCCGCCTTTAGCCCGCGCCGCCAGGAACACTACAAAGGCGGCAAAGAACCAGTAGCGCACCATAACGACCATATAGGTGTTATAGGTGCCGGCCAGATGGCGCGAGATACCGTCCTGCAGGGCAAAGACAATGGTCGCGCCGATCATCAGCAGGATGCCCAGCGGCACGTTGTTCTGCTGCACCCGGGGCTGGGGCAGGCTTTTGGCCTGTGGAACCATGCTCATCGCAGTACCGCCTTTGTCATATGCCGCTTGCGCCCGTAGCCGGGAATGCGGGCCACTTCGAATCCTGCCGCCTCCAGCCCGCGGCGCACGAACCCCGCCGCGGTATAGGTCGCAGCCGTTCCGCCCGGCGCGGTGTGCGCGGCCACCTGGGCCATCAGGGCCTCCTCCCACAATTCGGGATTCTTGGCCGGCGAAAACCCGTCCAGAAACCAGGCATCCGCCTGTCCTGTCCACTCCGGCAGCGACATCCGGGCGTCGCCCTGGATCACCTCCAGTTGCAGACTGCCCAGATCGCAAGCCCCGGCACCCTGCCATTTGTCCAGAAACCGCTCCGCCCAGGGCGCAACGGCCGGGAAGGCCTCCAGCGCCTTGGCCATGTCGGCGGGCGCCATCGGGAAGGCCTCGAAACTGGTGAAGCGCAGCGGCCCCTCCTGCCCCGCCGCCTCCCAGGCACGCCAGGCGGCCAGCATGTTGAGGCCGGTGCCAAAGCCCAACTCGGCGATATGAAAGCCCGGCGCAAACCGGTCCGGCAGGCCGTTGCCCGCCAGGAACACATGCTCCGTTTCCGCCAGCCCGTCCTGGATCGAGAAATAGGGATCATCGAACTGATCCGACACCGGAACGGTGCCATCGCGCCAGCTGAGGCGGGCCTGCTGGTCTGCCATGCTATAATCCCCTAAGTGGTTGTCTGGAACGGCGCGACACTGGCGAAAGGAATACCAAATGGCAATGGCAGATGTAACGGTGCGCGGGGCGGGCATCTTCGGCCTGTCAATTGCCTGGCTCTGCGCCCGGCACGGTGCAAAAGTGCAGGTGGTGGACCCTTATGGCGCAGGCTCTGGCTCCAGCGGCGGGCTGGTCGGCGCACTGGCGCCGCATGTGCCGGAGAACTGGAACGCCAAGAAGCAGTTCCAGCTGGAAAGCCTGCTGATGGCCGAAAGCTTCTGGGAGGAGGTTGAGGCGACCGGCGGCGTCTCCCCCGGCTACGGCCGCACCGGACGGCTGCAACCGATCAACGACGAACGCACGCTGGAGCTCGCCCGCCTGCGCGAACAAACCGCCCGCGAGTTCTGGAAGGACGAGGCCGAATGGCGCGTCTGCGAGGCCGCGTCCTTGGGTCCCTGGGTGCCGCCCAGCGCCACCGGTTATGTCATCCACGACACCCTCAGCGCCCGCATGCACCCCCGCCGGGCCTGCGAGGCGCTGGTGTCTGCCCTTGCGGTGATGGGGGTCGAGGTGCAGCCGGAGGCGCCCGATCAGGGCAAGGTGGTGCACGCCAAAGGCTATGCCGGCCTGCTGGAGCTGAACGAGAGCTTCGGCAAGACCGTCGGCGGCGGCGTCAAGGGCCAGGCCGCGCTGCTGCGCTTCCACGAGGGCGAGGTGCCGCAGCTTTATGCCGACAGCCTGCACATCATCCCGCACGCGGACGGCACCCTGGCGATCGGCTCCACCAGCGAGCGGGAATTTGACGACGGCAGAGCCACCGACGCGCTGCTTGACGACGTGATCGAGCGCGCCCGCGCCGCGGTACCGGTGCTGCACGGGGCCGAGGTGATCGAACGCTGGGCCGGTGTGCGCCCGCGCGCCAAGTCCCGCGCCCCGATGCTGGGCGCCTGGCCCGGCCGCGACAGCCATTACATCGCCAATGGCGGTTTCAAGATCGGCTTCGGCATGGCTCCCAAGGCGGCCCATGTGATGGCGGACCTGCTGCTGGAGGGTAAGGACTGCATTCCCAAGGGCTTCCGGGTCGAAGACAACCTCTGACCCCGCTCCCTTCCACCCTTTGACGGGTCAAGGGCGGCGCAGCCGCCGCGCAGCACGCGCGGTATACCCTTGACGCGGCAAAGGGGCCCTTACAATCGAACTCGCGCTTTGAAGAGCAAACCTGCTCTTCAAACGCTTCTCACCCAACCCCTTGCGCCGCGCAGCGGCGCCACGCCCAAGCCCCTAATCTGCCCTCTCAGGGCAGCTTGGGGCGCGGGAGCCCCTCGGTTCAGTCTCTGGGAACCGCCGCCGCACTCATGCACTGGCGCCCGTCCGGCCCGCGCACCCACAGGTCCTGGCCCTTGCGGCACATCGTTGCGTTTTCGAAATGCATCAGCGGCGAGGACGCCCGGAAAGAGAACTCTGCCAGCGGTCCCATCAGCTCCTCCGCCAGCAGCATCAGATGCTGCGCCAGCAGCGGGCCATGCACCACCAGCCCATCGTAGCCCTCAACATCGCGGGCATAGTCCAGGTCATAATGGATCCGGTGCCCGTTGAAGGTCAGCGCCGAATAACGGAACAGCAGGGTTGAACTGAACGGCACCTCCCGCGCTTCCGTCTCATCGGTCCGCGCCACCGGCGGCACCGGTTTCGGCGCGGCGGGGTCCGGGTCTTCGCGGTAGACCAGGTCATGCCACTCGGTGAGGCAGAGCCTCCCCTCTTGGCGGATCTCATGGCGCAGCGTCACCAGCCCCAAGGGTCCGGTCCTGCCGGTCTTCTGCTCCGCCTTTTCCAGCACCGACGACTTCTCTGCGGCAACCCCGGCCCGCAAGGGCGCCTCGAACCGCAGCCGCCCGCCAGCCCACATCCGGCGCGGCAGGCCCATGTCCGGTATCAGCCCGGCACCGCCCACCTTGGGGTGGCCGTCGCGGCCCAACCCCTCCGGCGGCAGCGGGGTCCAGAAGTAGAGCTGGTGAAAGAACGGCGGCAGTTCGCTGCCCGCCGTAATGTCCGGCACCCGCCCCAGCGCCGCCTGAAAGGCGGCGGCCCGGGCCGGATCCATGATGTCGGTCAGATGCTGCGCGGGGGCGGCGGCGGTATCACAAATCATGCCGTCACCTTAGCCGCGCCCCGCCGCGAGGCAAGCTCAGCGGTCGAGTTCGGCGCGCAGTTTCTGCATCAGCTTGGTCAGCGTCGCCTCGTATTGCGTGCTGGTCAGCCGGCCGGTCTCATCGAATTCCTTGCTGGAGCCTGCCAGATGCACCCCCGGGCCGGACAGAACCCGCGGCTGGAACGGCACCAGGAAGCCGCGCAGCAGCGCCTGCGCCTGCTCGCCCCCGGCCCGGCCCGCCGCCGCCGACATCACGGCAACCGGCTTGTCCGCCCAAGGATTGCCCTCGGTGCGGCTCACCCAGTCGAGCGCATTCTTCAAAACCCCCGACGGCCCCTTGTTGTATTCCGGAGTGGAGATCACCACCGCATCCGCCGCCGCGATCTGGTCTGCCAGCTTCTGCACCGCAGGCGGGATGCCGTCCGCAACCTCGGCGTCGCCGTCATACAGCGGCAGGTTCAGATCCGCCTCCATCACCGACGCAGGTCCGAACACCCGGACCGCCTCCGCCAGCAGCTTGCGGTTGGTGGCCTCGCGGCGCAGCGAGCCGGAAATGGTGAGCAAAACGGGGTCAGCCATGGGGGATTCCTTCTGTTCGCGTCTCTGTTGCCCCCATCATGTATGAAGCCGCCCTTGCCAGGAAACAGCAATCGCCGCGCAGGCTATGTGCAGCGTTACGTTAACCGGGCCGGCCGCAATCACGAAAACAGCCCGCCCCACTGGGGGACGGGCTGCACAATCTGCCGTCAAGTGCCGGGTCAGGCCGCCTGCGGGATCACCACCACCTCGACGCGGCGGTTGCGGGCCTTGCCCTCCGGCGTCAGGTTGGAGGCCACCGGCTGTTCCTCGCCGCGGCCGATGATGCGCATGCGGTGGTAAGGCACCCCGCCTGCCGCGATCTGGTCGGCCACCGCGTTGGCGCGGCGCTCCGACAGGCCCTGGTTGTAGCCTGCATCGCCGTCGCTGTCGGTGTGCCCGATCACTTGGATGGTGCTGTTGGGGTAGCGCACCAGGCTGTCGGCCACCCGCCGCAGGTCGCCCTGCACCACCGGCGCAATGGCATAGCTGTCGGTGGCAAAGGTCAGATCATTCGGGAAGGACAGGATCAGCCGGTCGCCGGTGTTGACGATGGTGATCGAGTCATTTGCGAGTGTCTGGCGCAGCTCGCGCTCCTGCGCGTCCAGCTGGTTGCCGATCACGCTGCCGGCGGTGGCGCCGACGATCGCCCCGGTCACAGCCCCCAGGCCACGGTCCGAGTCGTTGGCAATGGCGCCAACGCCCGCGCCGATGATGCCGCCCAGGACTGCGCCCTGCTGAGTTTTGCTGCCCGGTGTGCCGATGGTTGCGGGATCGGTACAGGCGTTCAGGCCCAGTGCTGCGGCGACAATACCAGCCGTGGTGAGTTTCATCTGCATTATCAAATTGCCTTCTGCTTTCTCAGATCCGGGCCGCGCCCGGCATTCCACGTGAATATCGTGCCGGCGTCCCGCCTTCTCAAGACGGGATCGCCGCAGATGGGCGAAATACCGCGCAAAAACGCCTTTATGGCGCAAAGGCAAAGTCCCAGCCCTCCTGCTCCATCCACAGTTTGCGCAGGGCACCGGCCTCGGGCGCGAACCCGTCCTCCAGCATTTCCGCCGCCAGCATCCGGTCGGTGCGGAAGTGGCGGAAGCCGCCGCGCAGCTCGCACCAGGCCGCCAGCATGGTGCATTCGATGTGATAGATCAGCGCCAGCGGACGCAGGGTGCGGCGGCTCTCTCCGCGCTCCGGGCTGAGGTAGGTGAGCTGCAGCTTGCGGCTTTCCCGCACTGCCTGGAGCAGCAGCGCCTTGGAGACGCAGCCCTGCTCAGGATCGTCCAGCGGTGCGCCCCAGGGCGCCACCTGCAGCCAGTCGGCGGTGGCGTGCACATCCTTGATCTTGTGGCTCACCCGCTCTGCCGCCTTTTGCAATGCACCGTCGCCGGTGCGCATCAGCATCGCCAGGCCGACATGCAGCGCCTCCAGCTCCTCCTCGTCGAAGTTCAGCGGCGGCAGGTCGTAGCCCTTGCGCAGCATGTAGCCGATCCCGGCCTCGCCCTCCACCGGCGTGCGCATCGCCTGCAGGGCCGCGATATCGCGGTAGATGGTGCGTTTGCTGACTTCCAGCGTCTCCGCAAGATCCTCCGCCCGCACCGGGGCCGTGGCGGTGCGCAGAATCTGGATGATTTCAAACAAGCGGCCGGTGCGGGGCATGGGCAGGCTCCAGTGACAGTCTGCTGACAGACTAGCACATGCCACTGACAACAGCCTGTCAGCAGTGCTCTGTTTTTTTTGATCTCCGGAAAGAAGGAGAACACAGATGCTGAGTTACGACTGGTTTGTGCTGATCACCCTGGGGCTGGACCGCTGGGAAGACCAGCGCCGCCCCCTGGCCCCGCATGAAATCGAGCGCGAGCAAGCACGCAAGCGGCACGAGGCGCAACAGGCGGCCAAGCCCGCCCGCCCCGGCCTGCTGCGGCGCCTGTTCAGCCGGCGGCGCGCACGTCCTGCACCGCGCTGTCCTCGTCCCGCGCGGCCTCATAAGCAAGCATCGCACGTTTGACGGGCAGGCCCCAGTGGTAGCCGCCCAGCGCCCCGGACTTGCGCAAGGCACGGTGGCAGGGGATCAGCCAGCTGACCGGGTTGCGCCCCACCGCCGTGCCGACGGCCCGCACCGCCTTGGGCGAGCCGATCGCCTGCGCCAGTTCGGAATAGGTGGTCACATGGCCGGACGGGATACGCAGCAGCGCCTCCCAGACCTTGATCTGCAACGGAGCGCCGATCAGGTGCAGTGCGGTCTCGCCCTTCTGGGCAAAGGCCGCCTCCACCAGCGGGCGCAGGAACGTGGGATCCTCGGCAAACTCCGCCTGCGGCCAGCGGGCGCGCATATCGGCCATCGCAGGCTCCGCCCCGGTCTCGGCTGCAAAGGCCAGCCCGCAGATGCCCTTTTCGGTGCCCATCACCAGCGCCAGGCCAAAGGGGCTGTCAAACCAGCCCCAGAAGATCCGCAGGCCATCCCCCTTGCGGGCATACTCGCCAGGGCTCATCGCCTCCCAGCGCAGGAACAGATCATGCAACCTCCCAGAGCCGGACAGCCCCACCGCGTGCGAGGCCTCCAGCGTGGTGAACCGGTCGCGCAGCAGCGCCTTGGCATGGCCCAGCCGCAGATACTGCTGGTAGCGCTTGGGAGAGACGCCGACCCAGGCCGAGAACAGCCGCTGGAAATGCGCCGGGCTCATGTCCATGCAGGCGGCCAGCTGCTCCAGCGTCAGATCCTCTCCGCCATCGTCGATCAGCTCAATCGCCCGCCGCATGACGCCGTAGTGATAGGTGTTTTCCCGCGCTTCGATATTCATCGCTGTGTCCTTCGGCTGTCTTGATGGCCAAGTTACCGCGCGCGTGCGCGGCATTCGACCCGGAACTTGCGAATTCCCCCGCCCCGCGCGATAGCTTTGGAACGGGAGGCCGGGCCATGATCATAGCAGTGCTGGACGATGCGGGAAGGCTGTTGCGCGATGACGCGCCGGAAGCCGTCTTTCCCTGGTGGAGCTTCACCAAGCCGGCCATTGCCGCGCTGATCCTGCAAGCTGCCGAAAATGGCCTGCTGGATCTTGATGCGCCGCTGCCCGGCTGGCCCTTCACTGCGCGGCAATTGCTGCAGCACCGCGCGGGCCTGCGCGACTATGGCCCGCTGCCCGCCTACAAGGCTGCGGTTGCGGACCGCGAAACACCCTGGCCCGCCAGCCGGCTGCTGGCAGAGGCCTGTGCCACAGAGCTTGCTTATCCCCCCGGCGAAGGCTGGCTTTACTCGAACCTCGGCTACCTGCTGCTGCGCCTGCAACTGGAAGAACTGCACGGCTGCGGGCTGGCGCAGATCCTGCACCAAGACATCATCCGCCCCCTGGGCCTCAGCGCCCGGCTGGCGGAAACAGCCGCGGATTTCGAAACGCTGCATTGGGATGCAAGGGGCTACCACCCGGGGTGGGTCTATCACGGCTGCCTGACCGGGACGGCCTCAGACGCCGCCCTGCTGCTGCACGCGCTTTTGAACGGCCGCCTCCTCAGCCCCGCTGCCCGCGCCGCCATGCTGGACCAGCAGATGCGGGCCGGCCCGATCCCCGGCCGGGTATGGGTTGAGACCGGCTACGGGCTCGGCATCATGAACGGAACGGCAGAGGGCGCAGGCCGCCTCATCGGCCACACCGGCTGCGGGCCCTTCTGCGCCAATCTGGTGGCTCAGTTTCCGGATTTGCCCGGGCGGCCCATCGCAGCCGCCTTTGCCCAGGGCGGCAGCGAAACACTCGCCGAATTCGCCGCGGTACAGGCTGCGCAGGAGGCAGCCGGGCCGCTTTCGTGAAACGCCCGGTAATCGGTTTATCCGGGACAAAATAAATTGCGCTTTAAGGTCTGACCTGTACATATGGCGCGCGATGGCCAAGCAACTCGATTATCATACGCTCCGCGAGATCTTCACGCGATTCCAGGCAGCTGAGCCCGAGCCCAAGGGCGAGCTGGAGCATGTCAACGCTTACACGCTGGTGGTGGCGGTGGCGCTGTCGGCACAGGCAACAGATGCCGGCGTAAACAAGGCAACCCGCGAATTGTTCAAGATCGCGGACACACCGCAAAAGATGCTGGATTTGGGCGAGGAACGCCTGATCGAGCATATCAAGACCATCGGCCTCTACCGCAACAAGGCCAAGAACGTGATCAAGCTGTCCCGGATCCTGGTGGAGGACTACGGCGGCGAGGTGCCCAACTCCCGCGCCGCGCTGCAGTCCCTGCCCGGCGTCGGCCGCAAGACCGCCAATGTGGTCCTGAACATGTGGTGGCGTTACCCGGCGCAGGCGGTCGACACCCATATCTTCCGGGTCGGCAACCGCTCCGGCATCTGCCCGGGCAAGGATGTCGACGCCGTGGAACGCGCCATCGAAGACAACATCCCCGTGGATTTCCAGCAGCACGCCCATCACTGGCTGATCCTGCATGGCCGCTATCACTGCAAGGCGCGCAAACCGATGTGCGGCAGCTGCCTGATCCGCGACCTCTGCATGTATGAGGACAAGAACCTGTGAATTGCAGGCGCAGATTCTCAGCCGCAACCTGTCCGGCTGGTCTCCTGACGGAGCCCGGCCAATCCGTTTCTCAAGAAAAGCACGCCGGAACCGGCGCAACACTCCCCGAGGAGGGCAGCCTATGACCAAAACCTATCAGCTCGTCGGTATCGGCAACGCCGTCGTCGACGTGATCGCGCAATGCGAGGACAGTTTTCTGGCCGAGCAGGGCATCGAAAAAGGCATCATGCAGCTGATCGAACGCGACCGCTGCGAGGATCTTTATGCGGCGATGGGCAACCGGGTGCTAACCCCCGGCGGCTCGGTGGCCAACACCATTGCGGGCGCCGGCGCGCTGGGGCTGGAGGCCGCCTTCATCGGCCGGGTCCGCGACGATGCGCTGGGAAATTTCTACGCCGACGCGATGAACAACGAGGGCGTGGCGTTTGTGAACCCGCCGGTTGCGGACGGCGAGCTGCCGACCTCGCGGTCGATGATCTTTGTCTCACCCGACGGTGAGCGTTCGATGAACACCTACCTGGGCATTTCCTCGGAAGTGAGTTCGGCGGACGTGCCGCAAGACGTGGCCGGCAATGCGCAGATCATGTTCCTGGAGGGCTACCTGTTCGACAAGGACAAGGGCAAGACCGCCTTTCTGGAGGCCGCCCGCGACTGCCGCGAGGGCGGCGGCAAGGTTGGAATCTCGATCTCCGACCCGTTCTGCGTCGAACGCCACCGGGCCGATTTCCTCAACCTGATCGGCAATGAGCTGGATTTCGTGATCGGCAATCAGGACGAGATTTGCGCGCTGTTTGAGACCAGCGACCTGGAAGACGCAATCGCCAAGACCGCGGCAATCTGCCCGCTGGTGGTCTGCACCCGCTCCGGCGACGGGGTCACGGTGCTGAACGACGGTGTGCGCGTCGACGTGCCGGTTGAGACGATTGTGCCGGTGGATGCCACCGGTGCAGGCGACCAGTTTGCCGCCGGTTTCCTGTTCGGCTTGGCCACCGGCCGCAGCATGGAAATCTGCGCCCGGATGGGCTGCATCTGCGCCGGCGAGGTGATCCGCCACATCGGCCCGCGCCCGGAAACCAACGTTCTGCACCTGCTGGAAGAGGCCGGGCTGGTCTAAGTCCGGCGCGGCGCTCCCGCCCGTCGAAACCGCACCTGGCGGTGCAATTTCTCCCGTTGGGCGTGGGGGGGGGGGGGGGGGGGGGGG
>NZ_JBHUPT010000051.1:0-4949 GCF_049056525.1 Leisingera coralii
GCGCGGAGCGGCAAAGCCGCTCCGCGCCACGCCCCGCCCGCCGTCCGCAGGACGCAAGGGCGTCAGTCTGCTCAGGCCCGCCGACTCAGCCCGGGCCGCCCGTTTCAGAGTGATCAGCAGCCGCCTGGGCCTTGCTCAGAAGCCCGGTCAAGGCCTCCACTTCCGCAGCAGTCAGCCCGGCCAGCAGCCGTGTCTGAGTCTGCACATGCGCTGTCACCGCCCGGTCGATCAGAGCAAACCCCTCCTCCGTCAGCCCGACCAGGAAACTGCGGCTGTCCTCCGGATTCACCTCACGCTTGACCAGCCCGTCCGCCTCCAGCCGGTCAATCCGGTTGGTCATGGTGCCGGAGGCCACCATCGTCGTTTTCAGCAGCTCGCCCGGTGACAGCGTGTAGGGCGCGCCGGAGCGGCGCAAGGTGGCCAGCACATCGAACTTGGCCGCATTCAGCCCGAATTCCGCAAAGGTCTTATGCATTTCGCGCTGATAGGCCAGGTACAGCCGCGCCACCCGGCCGATAACGCCCATGGCCGTGACATCCAGGTCCGGCCGCTCTTGCCCCCATTGCTGGGTGATAAAATCCACATGATCCATGCAACCGGTTTAGGGATTTACATCTTGACGTCAAGATAAAAACCATTATCTCGACATCAAGATAAGGAGAGACACATGCCCATCCGGACCCTTTTGCTGACGGCGCTGGCCCCTGCCATCTGGGGCAGCAGCTATATCGTGACGACGACCCTCCTTCCCGGCCACTCGCCGCTGGTGGTGGCACTGCTCAGGGCGCTGCCCGCGGGGCTTTTGCTGTTGCTGCTGGTGCGCCAGCTGCCGCCGCTGACCTGGCTGCCGCGGCTGATGGTGCTGGGCGCGCTGAATTTCTCACTGTTCTGGGTGCTGCTGTTTGTCTCCGCCTACCGCCTGCCGGGCGGTGTTGCCGCCACCCTGGGCGCGGTGCAGCCGCTGATCGTGGTGTTCTTGTCAGCGTTGCTGCTGAAGACGCAAATCCGCGCCGCCGCCGTCGCTGCGGCCCTGCTGAGCATGGCAGGTGTGGCGCTGCTGGTGCTGACCCCCGCTGCCAAGCTCGACACGCTTGGCGTTCTGGCGGGCCTGGGCGGTGCGCTATCGATGGCGGCGGGCGTGGTGCTGACACGCAAGTGGCAGCCGCCGGTGCCGCCCCTCACCTTCACCGCCTGGCAGCTGACCGCGGGCGGGCTGCTGCTGGTCCCCGTTGCGCTTTGGGCGGTGCCGGAGCTGCCCGTCTTCACTGCCGCCAATATCCTCGGCCTCGCCTACATGAGCCTGATCGGCGGCGCGCTGACCTATATCCTGTGGTTCCGCGGCCTCGCGCGGATCGACCCCTCGCAAGTCTCGCTGCTGGGCGTCCTCAGCCCGCTGTCGGCGGTGATCCTCGGCTGGCTGCTGCTGGGAGAGACGCTGACGCCCAACCAGATGCTGGGCGCGCTGCTGGCCCTGTTCAGCCTGTGGCTCGGCCAGTCCCGGCTGCGGCTCAGCGCAAAACGCGCCGCAGCTCCAGCGGATTAACCCTTGTCACCGCGGCACCGCGGGCTCGCAAGCCCCGCCGCGGTGGCACTCCAGCACCTGCCGCCGGACTTCGGAAGTGTCATCAAAGACAAAGCCACCGCAGGCACCTGCCCGGATCACAAGCTCGCCGCCGCGCTGCTCGGCAAAGAACAGATGGTCCGCTCCGGATTTCATTCCCCCGCACCAAGGGCCAAGGCATTCCACCTCCAGCACCGCGGGCACATTGACCCGCCCGGAGAAATGCTTGCCCTCCAGCATCTTGCCCGAGAGCTGTGCCGGAATGCGGGTCAGCGGCGGGCTGTCATTGGGGTTGCCCGAATGCGACTGCGGCAGCAGGCTTTCGTCAAACCGCAGCTCACCCGCGATGACGTTAAACACGCTGTCCGATTTCGCCGCTTGCAGATAGGCGTCCACCGGACCCCAAGGCAGACAGCTGAGAGCCGTGGCGGGGCTTGCAGATATTGCCGAAAGGAACGCTGCGACCAGAACACCTAGGGCAGCGCCTGACCTTGGGGAGGTGCAAAGCGCCTTCCCAGGGGGAAGGTCAGGCGCTGCCCGGCCTGCCGGCCGGGCGAAACATCCGAAAAGAAACCGCGGCAATCCCACCTCACAAATATTCCCGGAACTCTTCCACCACCCGTGCATAGACCTCGCGCTTGAAGGGCACGATCTTCTCGACCAGACTGTCGACCGGCTGCCAGCACCAGGCGGAGAACTCGGGATGATCGGTTTCGATATTGACCTGGTCGTCGGTCCCCAGAAACCGCATCAGATACCACTTCTGCTCCTGCCCGCGGTATTGGCCGCCCCAGAAGTTCGGCACCACGTCATGCGGCAGGTCATAGGGCAGCCAGCCATCGGATTCGGCGATGATCTCCACCAGCTCCGGCGCGACGCCGGTTTCTTCCTCCAGCTCGCGCAGGGCCGCGATACGCGGGTCCTCGCCGGCATCGATCCCGCCCTGCGGCATCTGCCAGGCGTCCTTGTAGCGGTCCTTGCGCTGGCCAACGAACACCGCGCCCTCGGCATTGATCAGCATCACGCCGACATTCGGACGGTAGGGCAGCTTGGCAATATCTTCCGGCGTCATCCGGCTCTCCTCAATATACGCTGGCACAACCTTAGACCGCTTGCCGCAGGGGCACGCAAGAGGGTGACGCGGCGTTTGCCCGTGACAAGCCGCCCGCGCCCCGTGATCCTAGGCGGCAACTGCCAGGGAGAGTTTCGAGATGACTGCGTACCCCAACCTTCTTGCCCCGCTGGATCTGGGCTTTACCACCCTGAAGAACCGGGTGCTGATGGGTTCGATGCACACCGGGCTGGAGGAAACCGGCGACTGGAACCGGGTGGCGGAGTTCTATGCCGCCCGCGCCCGGGGCGGCGTGGCGCTGATGGTGACCGGCGGGATCGGCCCGAACCTGGAGGGCTCCGTCCTGCCCGGCGCCTCGATGATGACTTCGGCCAAGGATGTCGAAAACCACCGCGTGGTGACCAACCGCGTGCATGAGGCAGGCGGCCGGATCGCCATGCAGATCCTGCACGCAGGCCGCTATGCCTATGGCCCGAAATGCGTCGGACCGAGCCCGGTGAAATCGCCGATCTCCCCCTTCCCGCCGATCGAGCTTGATGAAGAGGGCATCGAAAAGCAGATCGCCGACATCGTGAACGCCGCCCGGCTGGCGCAGGAGGCTGGCTATGACGGGGTCGAGATCATGGGCTCCGAGGGCTACTTCCTCAACCAGTTCCTGGTCACCCGCACCAACAAGCGCACCGACCGCTGGGGCGGTTCCTATGAGAACCGGATGCGGCTGCCCATCGAGGTCGTGCGCCGCACCCGCGAGGCGGTGGGCCGCGATTTCATCATCATCTACCGCCTGTCGATGATCGACCTGGTGCCGGAGGGCTCTACCCACGAAGAGGTCGTGCAGCTGGCGCAGGAGATCGAAAAGGCCGGCGCGACGATCCTCAACACCGGCATCGGCTGGCATGAGGCCCGCATTCCGACCATCGCCACCAGCGTCCCGCGGGCGGCCTTTGCCTGGGTCACCAAGAAGCTGATGGGCAAAGTCAGCATTCCTGTGATCACCTCCAACCGCATAAACACGCCGGAGGTCGCGGAGGAAGTGCTGGCAGACGGCTGCGCCGACATGGTGTCGATGGCGCGGCCGATGCTGGCGGATGCGGATTTCGTCGCCAAGGCCGAAGCGGGTCAGGCGGACCATATCGCCCCCTGCATCGCCTGCAACCAGGCCTGCCTCGACCATACTTTCAGCGGCAAACTCACCTCCTGCCTGGTCAACCCGCGCGCCTGCCACGAGACCGAGCTGGTGATCGAACCGGCAGCCGCCGCCAAGACCGTGGCCATCGTCGGCGCCGGCCCTGCCGGGCTGTCCACCGCGCTGACCGCAGCGCAGCGGGGCCACAAGGTTACCCTGTTCGACAAGGCCGACGAGATCGGCGGACAGCTCAACATGGCCAAGCAGGTGCCGGGCAAGGAGGAATTCTGGGGCCTCGTAGATTGGTACCGGGTGATGGTGGCCGATGCCGGCATCGCGCTGGAACTGGGCCGCGAAGTCGCGGCGGATGATCTGACCGGCTTTGACGAGGTGGTGATTGCCACCGGTGTCCTGCCGCGCGACCCCGAAATCCCGGGGCAGGACCGGGAAAACGTGCTGAGCTACATTGACGTGCTGCGCCACAAGAAACCGGTGGGCCAGCACGTCGCGGTGATCGGTGCCGGCGGCATCGGCTTTGACGTCTCCGAATTCCTGCTGGAAGAGGGCCACAGCCCCGCCACCGACCTGCCGCTCTGGATGCAGGAGTGGGGTGTTACCGACCCGGCCGAACATCGCGCGGGCCTCTCCCCCGAAGGCCCGCAACCCGCCGCCCCTGCCCGCCGCGTGACGCTGCTGCAGCGCAAGGCGGAACGCCACGGCAAGCGGCTTGGCAAGACCACCGGCTGGATCCACCGCGCCACGCTGAAGATGAAGGAAGTCGAATTCCTCGGCGGTGTGAACTACGAGAAGATCGACGATGACGGCCTGCACGTGAGCTTCGGCGAGGCCCGCGAGAACCCGACGCTGGTGCCGGCCGACACGATCGTGCTTTGCGCAGGCCAGGTCTCCGAGCGGTCGCTGGCGGACCAGCTGGCAGAGCGCGGCATCACCGCCCATGTGATCGGCGGCGCCGATGTGGCGGCGGAACTGGACGCCAAGCGCGCGATCAACCAGGGCACCCGGCTGGCCGCGGCGCTCTGACAGGCAGGCAAGACCCTCCCGCCTGCGGCCCCGGGTCCTGACGGACTCGGCCGCAGTTGGGCCCGGCGCCGCGCCGGCGGCGCGGCGGATGGCACCGCGCCTGCGCGGTGCCGCGCCCAACGGGCGTGGAGCACTTTCAATGCTCCCAA
>NZ_JBHUPT010000052.1:0-12233 GCF_049056525.1 Leisingera coralii
GCGCGCGATCAACCAGGGCACCCGGCTGGCCGCGGCGCTCTGACAGGCAGGCAAGACCCTCCCGCCTGCGGCCCCGGGTCCTGACGGACTCGGCCGCAGTTGGGCCCGGCGCCGCGCCGGCGGCGCGGCGGATGGCACCGCGCCTGCGCGGTGCCGCGCCCAACGGGCGTGGAGCATTTTCAATGCTCCAAAGCCGGGCGGGAGCCGCCCGCGGGTGCTAACGCGCCGGGTAGCACATTGTCACCACCGGGTGGCCGCTGGCCTGGTCCATGGCCTCTCCGGTCTCTGCAAAACCGTAGGCCCGGTAGAACCGGCGTCCGGCCAAGTTGTCGCGGAACACTTCCAGCTGAAGCTGCTGGCGCAGGTCAACCGCGTGATCCATCAGCGCGCGGCCGTGCCCGCGGCCCTGCCAGGCCGGGCGGACAAAGAAACCGCCCACCACATCGCCGATCAGGGCGATGAAGCCAACGGCTTGCCCCGCCTCCTCGGCCACCCAGGTTTCTGCCATCGGCAAGTAGATGTCCCGGATCGCGGCTTCCGCTTCCTGCAGGAAGGCCTCACTCAGAAACGGATGCGCTACAGCGCTGGCCTCCCGCCAGATGGAAAGGATCGCCCCGGCATCCCCGGGTTCAAAAGGTCTGATCATTGCTCTGATTGCTCTTTCATGTCTGGCCAGCCCGTCCCGGGCCGCCAAAAGGTAAAACTTGAGAACATCCAAACCCTAAGGGCCCGCCGCCGATCTGGCGCAGGTCTAATCCTGGGGTTCGGGCGGCTGCGGGCCCTTGGCGGCGGCGCAGCCCAAGTTTCAGCGGGACATAAAATCTCCAATAAATCCGGACCTGAGGCTACTGCGCCGGGTGATGCTGATCAATCAGCAAGCCGCTCCGGTTCAGCCATGTGTGGCAATACTGTCCCGCGGCGCCTGCGCCCGGTCCGCCATGCCGTAATCGCGGATCACCCCCGCCACCCGCAGCCGGTAGCCCGCAAAGATCCCGGCCCGCCCCTTGCCCTGCGCGGCACGGTGCTCCGCCAGCTGCCGCCAGCGCTGCACCGCCGCCTCATCCCGCCAGAAGGACAGCGACAGCAGCTTGTCCGGCGCGCTCAGGCTCTGGAACCGTTCCACCGACAGGAACCCGTCCACCTGCTCCAGCAGCGGCCGCAGCTCCGCGGCGATTTCCAGATAGGCCTCTTTCTGCCCGGCGGCGATCTCCACCTCGAAAATCACGGCAATCATCTGCGTCTCCCTTATCCGGCCTGCCCATGCGGGGCCGAGGCCAGCTTCAGCCAGGTCCGGTCCTCGCGCAGCAGGAAGCGCTCGCGCTGCGCAAATTCATAATTCTCGCGCCCCAGCGGATCCGCTGCCAGCCGCGCCCGGTAGGCTTCATACTCCGCCAGGCTCTCCACATTGTAGATCCCGTAGGCCAGCGTCGAGGATCCTTCATGCGGCGCGTAATACCCAACCAGATCCGCCCCGCAGCGCGGGATCGCCTGGCCCCAGTTGCGGGCGTATTGTTCGAACTGCGCCTTCTTGGCGGGGTCGATTTGGTAGCGGATGATGCAAGTCAGCATGATGGGTCCTCTGGTTGTTCAGAACCCCTGCCTAGCCCGCTGCTCCGCCCGGATGCTTCGGCGCAGGCCGAACCGTCACTCCACGTTAATGGTGATCAGCTCCGAGACAATCGGGGTTGAATGCGGCACATGGCCAGCGTCGCCGAGTACCAGCTGCAGCGTGTGGCGGCCCGGGGCCAGCTCCAGCGTCACTTCGGTCTGGCCGCCGCCGAAATGCAGGTGGTTTTCATCCGACGGCAGCCCAAAGGCCAGCTCATCGGCGCCATCCTCGCCCTCACCCAGTGGCGGGCGGTCGATCAGCAGGTGGTGGTGGCCGGTATTCTCCTTCTCCACCCCTGACGGCGCCACCCCCATGCCGGACAGGCCAAAGACCAGCGTCACCGGCGAGGTGACCGTGTCCCCGTCCTGGATATTGGCAAAATAGACCTTGGCCTCCGGGTTCGAGGCGGTCTCCCCGCCAGCCCAGAGCGGAGCCGCCAGGCAGGCAGACAAGGCAGCCGCAATCAGCAGTTTCATATCCGGTCCTCCAGAAATTTGCTCAACCAGCAAGACAAAGCTAGCAGCAGGTCCGGGCCTGGCAATCCTGCCGCCCATGACGAATGCACAAAAAAGCGGCAGCCGCCCGGAAAGCCGCCGCATCTTTCATCCTTACGCTTGCCTGCTGCCCCTGCCAGCGGCAGTGTCACCGCCGGGCAGCGGGGCGGGAGCCAGCCATGGTATTTGCAGTCATTCTGATGGGGCTCACCCCCAGCTTCCTGATGGTCGGGCTGGGCGGCATCGTCCGCAAGCGGCTGGCACCGCAGGCCTGGCAGGGGCTGGACAAGCTGAACTTCGAGGTGCTGTTTCCCGCGCTGCTGTTCTTTGCCGCCAGCGGCCGGCCCATCGCGGTGGCAGATCTGGGCAGAATCGGACCGGCGGTCTGGAGCATCCTGGCCCTGGCCCTGGGGCTGGGCCTGCTGGCGCGCCGCTTCGGCCCGGAGAAGTTCCTCGATTTTGCCGGCGCCTGGCAGACCGCCTGGCGTTTCAACACCGCCATTGCCTTTGTCGCCCTGCCCTCGATCGGCAAGGAGCTGACCGGCCAGATGGCCGTTGCCATCGGCATGGCGGTGCCGGTCGCCAATGTGCTGGCGGTGAGCGCCCTGTCGCGCGGCGGCAGCCTGTCCTTGCGGCAGACCGCGCTGAAGGTTGCGCTGAACCCTTTCCTGCTGGCGTCGGTCGCAGGCGTCGCGGTGGGGCTGTCGGGCTACAAGATTCCCGCGCCGGTCCTGGCCCCGGCGGAGATGCTGGCCCATGCGGCGATTCCCATCGCGCTGCTGTCGATCGGCGCCACGATGAACTGGCAGGCGCTGGCGCGGCTGGATCTGTTCAATGGCTACCTGTGCCTGGTACGGCTGGTGCTGGTGCCAGCTGCAACCCTCGCCGCCTGCCTGCTGCTGCGCACGGATCCCGGCCTTTCCGCGGTTCTGGTGCTGTTTGCCGCCCTGCCCACCGCCTCGGCCGCCCATGTGCTGGCCTCCGCCTTTGGCGCCGACCGCGCGCTCGCCGCCACACTTATTGCCCAATCCACCCTGCTCAGCGCGATCACCCTGCCGCTTTGGATCCTGGTCATCAAGCTCGCGCTTTAAGGTTTTCCTAACTCCGAACCGCGCTGCCAAGCCCCGCTTCCCGGCCGTTTCCACCGCGCAAACGATCCCTGCAAAACCCCGCAATTATCCCACCCCCGCCCCGATCTTGCCCGATTTCACCGGCAACACTGAGGGCAACACGGATACACGAGGATGGGTGAACATGGACCGACTGACCGAGATGGAGGCCTTTGCCAATGTGGTGGACCAGGGCGGGTTCACCGATGCGGCACGCAAGATGGGAATTTCAAAGTCGGCCGTCTCCAAGCATGTCTCCAGCCTGGAGGCCCGCCTGGGCGCGCGGCTCCTGAACCGCACCACCCGCCGGGTGTCGCCGACCGAGATCGGGCTTGCCTATTACGACCGCGCCCGCCGGGTGCTGAACGATGCCGGCGAAGCGGATGCGCTGGTCACCTCGATGCAATCGGCACCCTCGGGCCTGCTGCGGATTTCGGTCGCCACCGATTTCGGCGTCAACCACCTGTCGCCGGTGCTGTCGGACTTCCTGCGCGACTTCCCGGATATCACCGTCAACATGGTGCTGAACAACCGTTATGTGGAACTGATCTCCGAAGGGTTCGACATGGCGGTGCGGATCGGCGAGCTGGAGGACAGTTCCCTGCGCGCCCGAAAGCTGACCGAGACCACCAAGCGGATGATCGCCTCCCCCGCCTATCTGGAGAAATTCGGCCGCCCGCAGAAGATTGACGAGCTGAACAACCACAAGCTGCTGCATTACTCCAGCCAGTCCAGCGGCAACGTCTGGAAGATCACCGCTCCCTCCGGGGAAAAGCGCCAGGTGCGCACCTCCGGCTGGCTGTCGGTGAATGACGGCCAGTCGCTGCTGACCGCGGCCATTTCCGGTCTCGGCATCGCCTATCTGCCCAGCTACCTCTACGCGGAAGCGATGGAGGAAGGGCTGGTCGAGGACGTGATGCCCGGCCTGCCGGTCGAGACCCAGGGCATCTACGCGGTCTACCCGCCCGGCAAGTTCACCCAGCCAAAGGTGCGGGCCTTCATCGATTTCCTGGTCGCAGCCTTTGCCGACCGCGACCCTTCCCATTGGAAAACCTGAACCGGCTCCCCTGAGACCCGGACCAAGACATCCCTCGAAGACCTGCCCCCGCGCCCCTGCGGGGGCTTTTTTCGGCATTTCCCGAAGTGTTCGCCAAAAGCTCAGCGGGCAGGCTCCCGCCCGTCGCAGATCAATCACAGATTGATCCGCTCCCGTTGGGCCCAGCGCCGCGTCCGCGGCGATGGGCCCAAGGCTTGCGGCGGCATCCAAGATGCCGCCGCAAGCTTTGGGCCCAGCGCCGCGTCCGCGGCGATGGGCCCAAGGCTTGCGGCGGCATCCAAGATGCCGCCGCAAGCTTTGGGCCCAGCGCCGCGTCAGCGGCGCTGGGCCCAAGGCTTGCGGCGGCATCTTGGATGCCGCGGCCAAGGCGCGGGAGCACCCCGGCCTGCGGCTTGGCGGTATGATCAGCTCTTGTAGTGCCGCGCCTCCACGTCCAGGCGGCGGCGGATGGCGTGCCATTCCAGCGCGCCCTCATAGCCGTACCAGTCGCTGGCCGCCATATCGCGCAGATGGCGCGTCTGCTCAGCTTCGGGAATGGTGCGCACCTCCACCCCCGGGCAGGCTGCCGCTTTCTGCACCTCCAGCTGCACCGCGCAGGCCTGATCCAGGTAGAAGGAGCGGAAAAAGGCCTCGCCCGCTGTCGCCCCGAACACAAAGGCGCCATGCCAGGCCTCGACCACCGCCTTCTTGCCGCGGCCCGCATCCAGCAGGCCGGTCAGGAAATCGTCGGTGCATTCGAACTCATAGTCGGTGTAGCCCAGCACATCGCCTCCGCCGATCATCAGATAGGCCTGGCTGTAGGGGCCCACACCGCCGGCCTGGGCTGAAACGCCCATGATCGCCTTGGTGTGGATGTGCATGATGCAGTTTTTATCCGGCTCCGCCTGAAAGAACAGCTTGCCGATCTCGGTGGCCGAGGGGTTCGGCTCGCCGTTTTCCGGATTATGGTTCACCCGGTCAAAACCAACCTTGATCAGGTTCGACGCGGTCACCTCCTCATGCATCCAGCCATAGTGATGGGTAATCAGAGCATCCTCGCCGGGCACCCGGATCGCGTGCCACTGGTTGGTTTGATCGGTCATCCGGTATTTCACCAGCGCGTTGTAGATCGCGGCCAGTTCGCAGCGGGCCTCCCATTCGGCGTCCGAGCAATTCGCCGGACGGCCTTGCAGCGGGGTTGGGGTCATGACGGTCATTGGCGTTTCCTTTCCTGTGACTGAAACAACCCTAGCTGCCGGAAACTTGCTTCATTTGCATGTATTCGCCCTATTTTTGCATGTAACTTACCCACATGCCAAAGGTGAGCTTCATCCTGTTTCCCGAGTTCCAGATGCTGGCCTATGTGCTGGCCGCTGAAACTCTGCGTATTGCCAACAAGAATGCCGGCCGCCCGCTCTACACATGGGAGACGCTCAGCGTCACCCAGGCGCCGGTGCCGGCGTCCAGCGGACGGCTGGCCGCGCCGGACCGCAGCGGCTGGGACCTCGGCGAACCGCCCGATCTGGTGCTGCTTTGCGCCGGTTACGATCCATTGCGCCACCTGCCGCAGGGGCTGCGTGCCTATCTGGCACAGGCCCGGCGTGCCGGTGCTACGCTGGGCGGCATCGACACCGGCACCGTAGTGCTGGCCCAGCTTGGCTATCTGGACGGGCATGAAGCGGTGCTGCACCACGAAGCCGAGGCGGGATTCCGCGAGCGCTGGCCCGATATCGAGGTGAGCGACCGGATTTACTGTTTCGGCCGCCGCAGGCTGACGGCCGTGGGCGGCACCGCCACCGGCGACGCCATGCTGGCCTGGGTCTCGGCCACCGGCCCGGAGGGGCTGGCGGCTGCCACCTCGGAGGACATGGCGCACGGCTCCATCCGGCCGCCGGAGGCGCGCCAGCGCCTGCAGCCCTCAGCCGACCCGGTGCTTGGGCAGATGCAGCAGATGATGCTGGACAACTTGCAGACACCTCTGGCGCTGCCAGAGATTGCCAAGCCGCTAGGCCTCAGCCTGAAAGCGCTGCGCCTGCGCTGCAAACGCGGATTGGGCATGACACCGCAGGAGGCCTATCTTCAGCTGCGGCTGCAGCGGGCGCGCGAACTGCTGCAAAGCACCGCCATGCCAGTCACCGAAGTGGCTCTGGCAACCGGGTTCAGCTCCCTGTCCGGCTTTTCCCGCCTGTTCAAGGCCAGATACCAGCGCAGCCCGCGCGACATGCGCCGCCGCTGACGGCTCACCGGGCCAATCCCCCCGGAAACTCTCCCGCCCGCCGCAAGAGCATGTCCCATGCTCCCGCGTCCGTTGGGCCAGGCTAGGGGTCTTGGCAACGCCAAGGCACCTGCGGGGGCGGGAGCGCTTCGGTAAATCCCTGCAACTCCTCGTCAGTCAGCGAGCAGCACCGCTTCCACCCGTCTGTTGGCCTCGCGGCCCTCGGGCAGCAGGTTGCTGGCAATCGGGGCCAGAAACCCGGCGCCGGCAACGTCGATGCGCGCCTCATCGGCCCCATAGGCCTCAGTCAGACGCTCCTTCACCGACTGCGCCCGGCGCTCGGAAATGCCGGCATTCTGCTCCTGCGAGCCGACCGTGTCGGTGTGACCCACCAGCAGCAGCCGGTATTGCGGATTGGCGGCCAGAAAGCCCGCCAGCTGCTTCAGGCTGCCATAGCGCCCCTTCCGCAGCCGGGTGGAGCCGCTCTCGAACACCAGATCGGTCAGCACCGCGTGGCCGCGGACCTCCAGCACCTTGGCCAGCTCCACCGGGCGCACCGGGGCCGGCGCCTCTGCGGCGGGCTTCACCACCGGTGCCTGTGCTGCGGGCGGCTGCACGGTGATCATCTGCACATAAGCCGTGCCGCCTGCCCGCGACACCAGGATCGAGACCGCCTGCCCGTTCTTGGCAGCCGACAGGAAGTGATAGCGGGAGATATCGACCATCATGTCCGGCGCCGGCACCACTTCGATCCCGAAACGGAACCCGAAGCCGCCGCAATCGCGCGCCGCGCAATCCAGCAGCACCTCATAGCCCTGCGCAAGCAGCTGCTCCCGCATTGGCGCCAGGATCTCCAGCACCGTGCTGTTCCCCTCCAGCCGCCAGGTACGGCGCGAGATCCGGCCCTCAAACCGCTGCGACGGCACCTCGTCCGAGGCCTCCAGCCCCACCGGCAACTGATAGACACCCAGCGCCGTGACCCGTTCGGAAACGGCAGCCGCCCCGGACGGCAGGGTCATTTCCACCGCCCCGGCACCCGCCGCCAACAGCACTGCCGCAGCGAAGCCGGCCAGAGCAGTCAGGCGTGTTAGCGGCACTGGCTGTGGTATTCCGGATTGGGCACCATGGCGGTCGCGCTGGCCACCCGGTTGGACATGTTGAAGAACCCGGTGACATTGGCGATGTCCCAGATGTCCCGGTCGCTGAAGCCCGCGTCCCGCAGGCCCTGCCGGTCCGCTTCTTCGATCTCCGCGCTGGCCGTGGTCATCTTGGCGGCGAAGTCCAGCATCGCCCGCTGGCGCGCATCCAGCGGCGCCACCCGGTAGTTCATCACCAGCATCTCGCCCAGCTGCGGATCCCCCGACAGCTGCCGCACCGCCGCGCCATGCGCAACCAGGCAATAGAAACAGCGGTTGATCGAGGAAACCACCACCGCGATCATCTCCCGCTCCAGCTTGCTGAGGCCGCTGTCCGCCAGCATCAGGTCGTTGTACATGCCGGTGAATGCATTGAGCTTATCAATGTCAAAAGCGTTGGCTTTCAGCACATTGGGCACCATACCCAGCTTTTCCTGGCAGATGTCGAAATACTTCTGCGTTTCCGGCGGCAGCGGGTCCACCATCGGCAGGTCGAGGGCTGTGGGCTGGGTCTGGTCAGTCATCGCGGTCAATCGCCTTCCTTCAAAATCCGGTAGTGGTACTGTCCGGTGCAATCCATGCCGAGGGAAGCATAAAGCCCGTTTGCGCCCTCGTTACGTTTCGTACAGAGCACCGCCAGTTCGCTGGCGCCGTTTTCCAGCGCCCAGAACGCGGCCTGGCGCATCATCCAGCCGCCCATGCCGGCCCGGCGCTGATGCGGCAGGATCTCCAGCGCATGCACCATCGCCACCCCGTCATGGACGGCCACGAATCCTGCACCGGCCGGTTTGTCCTTGTGGCGCCCCAGCAGCCCCGTCTTGGGCCCCTGCACCCGCTGCATTACCGCCAGGCGCTCCGGCCCGATACCGGCCTGCGCCCAGATCTCGCGCTGGATCGCCAGCGGCTCCCAGACGCAAAAGGCGGTGACCCGCGGAACCGGGATATCCGTCAGCCGCTCCGCCGGGCAGGTCCACAGGTTGACCGGGTCCTTCACCACGTAGCCGCGCGCCTCCAGCTGCGCGTCCAGCTCCGCCTCGCCGTCGCGGATCATGAACAGGCAGTCCTGCCCCATGGCGCGCACCGCCTCTTCCGCCGCCGCGATCTGCGCGTCTGACACCGGGCCGGAAACCGTTGCCGCCGACACCCGGCTGCCGCCGCCCTGCCCTTCGCGCAGGGTTACGGGACCAAGCTCGCGGAGGGACGCAGGCGGCCAGGTCGCCTCGGTCACGGCATAATAACGGGGGTCGGTGGTCACTGCTCCAGCTCCTTTGCCAGCTCGGTCATCGCCGCGTCGATCCGCACGCCATCGGTGCCGCGGATCACGATATTGGCGCCAAAGGCACCATCCTTCTGAAACGGGTAGCAGCCAACCGACAAGTCCTCATAAGCCTCGGCCAGCAGGCGCAGCGGCCCGGCAATCTCCCCCTCGCCGCGGAACACCCGCAGGGTCTGCGACAACATCGGCTGGCCGCCGGTAAGCGTCGGCATCACACTGGCCACCATCGACTGGAAAATCATCGGCACCCCGGCCAGCACGTGCACGTTGCCAAGGGTGAAGCCCGGCGCCGCCGACACCGGATTGTCGATCAGATCGGCGCCGTCCGGGATCCGCGCCATCCGCAGCCGGGCCTCGTTCATTTCCAGGCCTTGCGTATCGTAATGCGCCTGCAGGATTGCCCGCGCATCGTCGCGCACATCCAGATGCGCGCCAAAGGCCTTGGCGATGCAATCGGCGGTAATGTCATCGTGGGTCGGGCCGATGCCGCCGCTGGTGAAGACATGCTCATAGGCCCCGGCCAGCGCCTTGACCGCGGTGATGATCGCTGCCTCATCGTCACTGACGATGCGGACTTCCTTCAGGTCGATGCCATGCTTGGCCAGCTCACCGGCCAGGTAATGCATGTTGGCATCACGGGTGCGGCCCGACAGGATTTCATCCCCGATCACCAGCATGGCAGCCGTCGGATTGGCCATGATCTTCCTCCCTTGATACCTCGTCTCCGCAGGTATAGGCCCGTTGTCATGCGCTTTGAAACCCCTCTGATCCCCGCCGTGCTGATCCGCCGCTACAAACGCTTCCTTGCCGATTGCCGGCTGGAGGACGGGCAGGAGGTCACAGCCCATTGCGCCAACCCCGGCAGCATGATGGGCCTTGCTGAGCCGGGCATGAAAATCTGGCTGGAGCCGAACGACGATCCGAAGAAAAAGCTGAAATACGGCTGGCGGCTGGTCGAGCATGAGGGCGGCCATTTCACCGGCGTCGACACCTCGGTGCCGAACCGAGCCCTGCGCGCGGCACTGGAGGCCGGAGAGATCGCGGAGCTTGCCGCCTACAAGACCGTTCGGGCAGAAGTGAAATACGGCGGGAACAGCCGCATCGACTTTCTGCTGAGCCAGGACGGCCTGCCCGATTGCTATGTCGAGGTGAAAAGCGTGACGCTCTCGCGCCAGCCGGGCCTGGCGGAATTTCCCGACAGCGTCACCGCGCGCGGCACCAAGCATCTGGGCGAACTCGCCAGCATGGTCGCTCAGGGTCACAGGGCGGTGATGCTGTATCTGGTGCAGCGCACCGATTGCGACCGGTTCCAGCTGGCAGCGGATATCGACCCGGCGTATGCCGATGCCTTCGCCAGCGCACGTGCCGCAGGGGTAGAGAGGCTGGTGCTGAGCACGAGGATCTCACCAGCTGGGGTCGAGGCCGGCGCCCCCATCACCGCCGGGGAGTAAAGGTGAGTGGAACGGCGCATCCGTTCAGGCGGCCTTGCTGGCCTCATCCTCTTGCGCGTCCGGTTCGGCATGCACAATGGTGCGGGTCGGGAAGGGAATATCGACCCCGGCCGCATCCAGCGCCTCTTTCACCTTTCGCTTCATGTCGGCCTGATACTGGAAGTAATCCGCCGCATCGACCCAGACGCGCACCAGGAAATCCACCGAGCTGCTGTTCAGAGCATTGACCTGGATGAACGGCTCCGGGTCGCTGTGCGAGCGGCTGTCGCCCATGATCGTCTCGCGGATCACACGCTCCGCCACCGCCAGGTCGGCACCGTAGCCGACACCAAAGGTCCACTCGGCCCGGCGGGTGTCGAAGGAAGAGTAGTTGGTGATGGTGTTGCCCCAGACCTCGGAGTTGGGAATGATCACCTTCAGATTGCTGAGGCTGGCAATGACCGTGTTGTTCAGGTTGATGTCCTTTACCGTGCCCATCTCGCCGTCGACTTCGATGAAATCGCCCAGCTTGAAGGGGCGGAACAGGATGATCATCACGCCTGCCGCAACATTGGACAGCGCCCCCTGCATCGCCAGGCCGATTGCCAGGCCCGCGGCACCGATGGCCGCGATGATCGAGGTCGTCTGGACACCGAATGTGTTCAGCACGAACAGCACCGCAAAGGCCAACACGGCATAGCGCGCGAGGTTGCCCAGGAAGTGAAACAGGGTCACGTCAAGGTTGGCATGGGTATCGCCCAGCGAGACAATCCGCCGCTTGACCCAGCCCGCCACGATGAAGCCCGCCAGCAGGATCACCACTGCGGCAACTACGCTGCCCAGCAGCTCGGCCAGGAACTCCAGCGTCACCAGGTCGGACAGTGACTTTCCATCGTAAATCTCGGTCTGCATCAGGCTGTTGATACTTTCCATGCCTTTTTGTCTCTCCGTGCTGCCGCAGTTTCCCTTAGTGGGGTCAACGCGAACCGGCGGAAAAAGTTCCCGGATGCCGCCCATGCCCCCTCTGGCCCTTTTGCCGGGAACCCCTTACATAGCTACCCAACGACATCCGATGGAGCTCCGCCTGATGAGATCGAAAGACGGCCGCACAACCAAGGACGGCATCCGCATTCATGAACCCGGCGACTTTGCCGGCATGCACAAGGCGGGGGCGCTTGCCGCGCGCATTCTGGACGACATCGCGGCCCATGTGGTCCCGGGCCAGACCACCGGTGAGCTCGACCGCCTGATCACCCAGATGGTCGAGGACGCGGGCGCCACTTCTGCGACCATCGGTTACAAGGGCTATCAGCACGCCAGCTGCATCTCGGTGAACCACGTGGTTTGCCACGGTATTCCCGGCGACAAGAAGCTGAAGGACGGCGATATCCTCAACATCGACGTGACGGTGATCGTCGACGGCTGGTATGGCGACACCTCGCGCATGTTCGTGGCGGGCAAGCTCAGCCGCAAGGCGGAGCGGCTGATCCAGGTCACCCACGATTCGCTGATGAAAGGCATCGAGGCGGTGAAGCCCGGCAATACCTTCGGCGACATCGGCCACGCAATCCAGACCTACGCCGAAAGCCAGCGGATGAGCGTGGTGCGCGATTTCTGCGGCCACGGCCTGGGCACCGTGTTCCACGCGCCGCCCAACGTGCTGCACTACGGCCGCCCCGGCACCGGACCTGTGCTGGAAGAGGGCATGTTCTTCACCATCGAGCCGATGATCAACCTGGGCCGCCCGGAGACCAAGATCCTGGCCGATGAGTGGACCGCCGTCACCCGCGACAAGTCGTTGTCGGCGCAGTTCGAGCATTCGATTGGGGTAACTGCTGACGGGGCAGAGATTTTCACCCTGTCGCCGACCGGGAAATTCCATCCGACCTACGGGTAAGCCGCTAGGCCACCGGCGGGGGGCGGCCCCC
>NZ_JBHUPT010000053.1:0-11792 GCF_049056525.1 Leisingera coralii
GGGGGGCCGGCCCCCGCACCCCCGGGATATTTTCAGTCAGATGAAGGACGAATCCCGTCAGGAGCCAGCGTCGTCCTGGCCATCGGCTTCCTGAATCCGCCACAAGGCCAGAAGCAAGGTGCCATCCGCCCAAGGTGTCACTGCGTCCTGAATGAACAGCGGTGATCGGGCAGGTTTTGGTTTGGGTTTTGTCCCGGCTTCGGCCTTGGTCACAGGCGGCAGGAACGGAGTACGCAGTGTCTGTTCCATACCCGGAACAGTACCACAGCCGCCTCAGATCGACAAAAGCGCGGGCACCTCTGCCATATCGCTGAACACTTCAGCCCCCAGCGCCGCAAGTTTCTGGCCGCCGCCCTGCGGCGCATACCCGAGGCAGCGCATTCCAGCGCGCACCGCGGCGGTGACACCGCTGCCGCTGTCCTCGATCACCAGGCAGTCGCGCGCCTGCACCCCGAAATGGCTGGCGGCGGCCAGGAACAGCCCCGGCTCCGGCTTGGCAACACCCAGGGAATGGGCCGAAAACATCGCCTGCGGATGGAACCTCTCCCACAACCCGTTCTGACCCAGGGTAATCCGCATCTTCTTCTCGCTGCCGTTGGAGGCGACGCAGACCGGGATGCCATGCGTATCAAGCCGCGCCAGAAGATCCGGAATGCCCGGTGTCAGCTGCACCCCTTGCTCCAGCCGCGCATAGGTCTCCGCGTAGACTTCGCTGATCCAGTCCTCCGGCAGGTCGGCGCCCAGGCTGCGGGCCTTCTCCATGACCCCGGCCATGGTGCCGCCGACGAAATACGCCATCGACTGTTCGACCGTCAGCACCAGCCCGTGGCGGGCAAGGTTGTCCGCCAGCGCCTGGTTGGAGGCCGGCTCACTGTCGACCAGCACGCCGTCGCAATCGAAAATCACCAGTTTCGGGGTTGGAAATGTCTTGGGCATGAAAGGTGCCTTTGCTGGAAACCACCGCGCTTGCGCTACAGGCTTACCGGCTATCCGCAGCTCCGCAAACCCGGCACCGCGGGGAATTGCCTGCACAATCACAATCCGGACCGGGCCTGAAACAGCCGGAAACAAAAAATGCAGGGTCGCCCCTGCATTTTGAAACTTGAGCGGTTAAGGCTGAATTCAGAACTTGCAGCGCTTCTTCTGAGCCAGGCCGACCAGCACCTCGTGGCGCTTGTTTGCAGCTTCCAGGGCTTCGTTTGCATTGGCGTAGTTGCCAATCACCGCCGGCCAGAACAGGATAACCGCCGCCACATTGGCGCCCGAAGCAGTCTTGCCTTTCCTGGCCTCGGCGCGGATTTCGTCCAGCTGGCCGATCTGGGTCTTGATCTCCTCGCAGGTCAGCGAGGCATCGTCGACATTGTTGGTGGTGACGACTTCGGGAGACACGCAGCCGGACAGGAACAGCGAACCTGCGGCCAGCAGGCCAAGGAATTTTGCAGTTTTCATATGGAACCCTTTGAAACCGCCGGAATTGGCGGAAATTTGATGAAAATCACGGGTTCGCTACAGCCCTGGGGCTGTTTTTGCAAATAGAAAATCAATTATTTGGCGAAACTGCCAGATCCGCTCACGGCCTGTTCTGCTGCCGCCACATCAGCGAGATATGGGTATCGCCGTACTTGCGGCTGTCCTGCAGCTCAAATCCCTCCGGGGCGGCCATCGGCGCGCTTTCCTCCCAGACCACCAAAGCGTCATCCGCCACCCAGCCGCCTGCCACGGCGGCGGCCAAGGCTTTCTCGCCCAGCCCCTTGCCATAAGGCGGATCGAGGAAGATCAGGTCAAACGGCGCGCCCGGGTTCTGCCCCAGCTTAAGCGCATCGCGGCGCGTCAGGGTGCAGCGGTCCCCGGCCCGGCAGATGCCAATATTCTTGCGGATCAGCCCGGTGGAAACGCGGCCGTCGTCGACAAACACCACCTCTGCCGCGCCGCGCGACAGGGCTTCCAGCCCCAAGGCGCCGGTGCCTGCAAACAGATCCAGCACCCGGGCGCCGGGGATGGCGCCGGTATGCATCAGCACGTTGAACAGGCTTTCGCGCACCCGGTCGGTGGTGGGGCGCAGATGAGCGCCCGCATCCCCCTTGCCTACCGCGGCCAGAGCCCGGCCGCGGAAGTCTCCTGCGATGATCCTCACGCCTTCAGCAGCGGCTTCAGGTCTGCGGAGGGGTCGGCAACCACGGTCTTGTCCGCGGTCTTGCCCGCATCGATCAGCCGCTTGGCCACCATATAGGCGCGCGGGTCGTTCATCGCGTCGACCGCCACTAGCTGATCACCGGTGTAGTACCAGAAGGACACCTGCTGCCCCTCGCCCTGACGGGTGACAACATTGTCATAGCCGGTGTTGAGGCCCGCGATCTGCAGCTTGACGTCATACTGGTCCGACCAGAACCAGGGCTGCGCCACATAGTCCTTGCCAGCGCCCAGCATGTTCTGCGCCACCACCTCTGCCTGGTCGATAGCGTTCGGCACGCTTTCCAGGCGGATGCGGTTGCCCTGGAACGGGAAGGAGGCGCAATCGCCCGCCGCCCAGACTGACGCATCCGAGGTGTGGCCCTGAGCATCCGTTTTGATGCCGTTGTCCAGCTCCAGCCCGGCCATTTCCGCCAGCTGCGTGGCCGGGGTGATGCCGACGCCCACCACGACAAAATCCACGTCCAGCACTTCGCCGCCGCTCAGCACCACGCGGGTGACCTTGCCGCCCTCGCCGTCCAGCCGCTCCAGGCCGACACCTTCGCGGATGTCCACCCCGTGCGAGGAGTGCAGGCTGCGGAAATAGTCCGATGTCTCCGGCGCTGCGACACGCTGCAGAATGCGGTCCGCCATTTCGACCAGGGTGACCTGTACGCCGCGCTTGGCGCAGACCGCAGCTGCCTCCAGCCCGATATAGCCGCCGCCAACGATCAGCGCACGCTTGCCTTCGGTCACATGCGGCGCCATTGCGTCGACATCCGTCAGGCCGCGCACCACAAAGACGCCGTCCAGATCCCCGCCGATCGCGGCCGGCAGGCGGCGCGGGTCGGAGCCGGTGGTCAGCGCCAGCTGGTCGTAGGAGATCACCTCATCGCCCAGCGAAACCGTCTTGGCCGCCGGGTCAATCGCGGTGACGCGCTGGCCCAGTTTCAGGGTGATGCTGTTCTCCGTATAAAAACTCTCTGGGCGCAGGAACAGCCGCTCCACTTCCATCTCGCCCAGCAAGTAGGCCTTGGACAGCGGCGGCCGCTGATAGGGCAGCGCCTGTTCCGCGCCGATCAGGGTAATCTCCCCTTCAAACCCGTCCTTGCGCAGTTTTGCCACCAGCGAGGACCCCGCCTGCCCCGCTCCAATCACGACGATGTGGGACATCTCTGCTTGCCTCCCGCAATAGTTCCCGTCACGCTTCCAACGGACCCTATATACCGAGGGCCCCAAAACGCAATCATGAGAAAGAGGAACGTGCAATGATTTCTGTTGGAGACCAGCTGCCCGACGCCGTGCTGATGCGGATCGGAGACGACGGGCCGGAGCAAGTTCAGCTGTCAAGCAAGCTGAAGGGGCGGAAAGTGGTGATATTTGCGGTTCCCGGCGCCTTTACCAGCACCTGCCATTCGGCCCATGTGCCCAGCTTTATCCGCACCAAGGACCAGTTTGCCGCCAAGGGCGTCGATGAAATCATCTGCCTGGCCGGCAATGACCCCTTTGTGATGTCGATCTGGGGCGACAACACCGGCGCCACCGAGGCCGGGATCACCATGCTGTCGGACGCCGAATGCACCTTTACCGAGGCGATTGAAATGCGTCTGGACGTCCCCTCCGCCGGGCTGATCGGCCGCTCGCTTCGCTATGCGATGCTGGTGGAGGATGGCGAGGTGAAGATCCTCAACAAGGAAGACAACCCCGGCAAATGCGAGCTGTCCGCTGGCGAAGGCCTGCTGGAAGCGATGGGCTGACCGCCCTTTCTGCGGCTGCCAGCCCTGGCGGCCGCAGGCTCAACCCCTTAACAAACCATGAAAAATCAGGTCAGCAACTCTGCCGGAATGTTTCGCGCGCGAAACATTCGGACAGCATGGCTGACCTTTCTGTCAGGCCCTGAGGTTCAGCTCTGCGGCTCGCCGTAAAGACCGTCCATCTTGCGTGCCAGCTTGGCATCCTGCGAGCTGATGCCATCCACGTCATGGGTGGTCAGCACAACCGTCACCTTGTTGTAGACGTTGCTCCACTCCGGATGGTGGTTCCATTTCTCAGCCCAGATCGCCGCGCGGGTCATCCAGCCGAAGGCATCGGCGAAATTACTGAACTTGAACGTCTTGGTGATGGCATCGCGGCCTTCCACCATCTCCCAGCCGGTAGCGAACAGCGGCTCCAGCAGCGGGCCGCGGGTGGCGTCGGACAGTTTTTCCGTCATTCTTGCTCCTCCACATGCGCTTTGCGGAACGGGCCGTAATCGGTCAGGATCTCGATCTCTTCCTCGGTGGCGGCCCGTTCAGCCTCGAGGTAGCGTCCGACGGCCCCGGCAAACCCGGGATCGCCGATCCAGTGCAAGCTATGGGTCTGGCACGGCAAATAGCCGCGCGCCAGCTTGTGCTCACCCTGCGCGCCGGCTTCGATCCGGTCAAGCCCCAGGGCAATGGCCAATTCTATGGCCTGATAGTAGCACAGTTCGAAATGCAGGCACGGGTGATGCTCGACGCAGCCCCAGTACCGCCCGTAAAGCGTGTTCCGGCCTATGAAATTCAGCGCACCCGCCACATAGCGCCCGTTGCGCCACGCGAGAATCAGCGTCATGTCCTGCGCCAGCGTCCGGTGCGCGATATCGAAGAATTTCCGGGTCAGATACGGGGAGCCCCATTTGCGCGCGCCGGTGTCCTGGTAGAACTCCCAGAACGCGTCCCAATGCTCGGGCCGCAGGCTGCTGCCCTGGAACACCTGGATCTCGCCGCCAAAGCACTGCGCCTGCATCCGCTCCTTGCGGATGTTCTTGCGCTTGCGCGACGACAGCGCCCGCATGAAGTCCTCGAAATCCCCGTATCCCTGGTTCTGCCAGTGGAACTGCTGGGTGGTGCGGAGCATCAGCCCCATCTCCTCGCCCAGCCGCGCCTCATCCGCGGTGCAGAAGGTCACATGCAGCGACGACAGGTTGTTGTCCGATGCCAGCTGCACCGCGCCCTGCAACAGCGCCGAGTGGCCGATGCCGTCAAAGCCGGGGCGGACCAGGAACCGCCGCCCGGTGACCGGGGTAAAGGGCACCGCGATCTGCAGCTTGGGGTAATAATGCCCGCCCGCCTGCTCATAGGCATGCGCCCAGTTGTGGTCGAAGATGTATTCGCCCTGGCTGTGCCCCTTGGCATAAAGCGGCGCGCAGGCAATCAGGCGGCCTTCCTGATAGGCGGTCAGATACTGCGGCTGCCAGCCGGTGCCGGGCCCGACAGAGCCGCTCTCCTCCAGCGCGCTCAGAAACCTGTGGGTTGTAAAAGGGTCGAGCGGACGGCCTCCGTCCGCCGTTTCGGGACAGGCGCAGGCATCCCATTCCGCCGCCGCGATCTGCGACAGCGACGCCAGCACCCGGATTTCGATTTGCGCCTGGGGCATGCCTTTCCTCCGCACCACTTCACAGATGTGGGGTGCGGCCCAGCCTGATCAAGATGTTAGCGGCGGCAGGTACTGTTCAAAGGTCACATTATCGGCAAAAGCGCGGGCCGCGGCCTCCTCTGCCGGCGAGGTGACGGTCCAGCACAGCACCGGCACGCCTTCGGTGCGCAGCGCCTGCACCCGCGGCCGGGCCAGGTCGCCGGCCTCGTGGCTGATGAAGCTTGACCCGGTGCGTTCAAAATCCGGGATCGCGCGCAGGTCATCGCACACGGCCCTGGGCAGCTCCGTCCAGTCCGCCGGATCATAGGCGCTGGTGGTCAGGCCGCGCGGCAGCTCCGGCGCCAGGCGCGCCAGCTCCGCGACCATATGCGGGTTGAAGGACATCAATGCCACCGGGCCGCCGTAGCCGGCCAGCGCTTTGGCCGCGGCCTGCTCCAGCGCGCCATCGGTGACGCCCATCTTGCCGTGCTGGTCCTTCAGCTCGATCAGCAGCGGCACCCGGCCGGCCACCAGTTCCAGCACTTCGTCCAGATCCGGGATGCCTTCGCCATCGCCGCCCTTCAGCGGGATGGCGCCAAGCTCCTCCCGGCTCCGCGCCCGCACCGGACCGGAGGCCTGGGCCAGCCGGTCCAGGCCATCGTCGTGAAAGACCATCGCGCAGCCGTCGCCGGACAGCTGCAGGTCGATCTCGATGCCGTAGCCTGCCGCCAGCGCCGCGCGGAGCGCCGCGCGGCTGTTCTCCGGGCGCCCGTCCGATACATCGTGCAGGGCACGATGGGCCAGCGGCACGCTCAGGAAGGCAGCAGGCAGGGCAGGTCTCATTTGATCTGGAAGACGCCGTCGATTTCCACCGCAACACCCAGCGGCAGCGAGGGCGAGCTGACGGCGGAACGCGCATGGCGGCCAATGTCGCCAAGCGCTTCGACCAGGAAGTCGGAGGCGCCGTTCACCACCTGCGGCTGCTGGGTGAAGTCAGCGGTCGAATTGACGAAGGCGCCCAGCTTGACCACGCGGACCAGCCGCTCCAGATCGCCGCCGCAGGCTGCTTTCAGCTGTGCCAGCAGCGCAATCGCGCAGCGCTTGGCCGCGGCCTGCCCGGCCTCGACATTCATGTCTTCGCCCAGGGTGCCGGTGATCAGCCCGTTTTCATCGGCCGAGATCTGGCCCGAGATGTAGACCATGTCGCCCGCGACGACATAGGGCACATAGTTTGCCGCCGGTGCCGGCGCGTCGGGCAGGGTCACACCCAGCTCTTTCAGTTTCGCTTCGATGCTCATGGCCGAATTCCTCCGAGTCTTTGCTGGCCCGGACGCTACCCGGCGCGGCCGCTTTCGGAAAGAGCAAATGCGAAGCCCCCGCGCGCCTTTCCGCCCCTTGAGGCAGGCAGTTGAGGGAAGCCGGTTTCATGCAATGAAACCGGCCATGAAAAATCGATTTTTCATGGCCGGAAACCGTGCCGGTTTCCGGCTGCGTCAGCTTTCGCGGAAGGCTTTCACGAAGTAATCGGACAGCGGCTTGACCAGATAGGCCAAGGGCGAGCGGTCGGCGGTGCGGATGTAGCTTTCCACCGGCATTCCCGGAATCAGCACGGTGCCGGCGGGCAAGCGTTCGCGTTCGCCCGGATTGAGCTCGATCTCGGCGCGGTAGTAAGACAGGCCGCTGCCCTGATCCTCAAACGCATCCGCCGAAACCTGGGTGACACGGCCGAACAGCTCCGGCGTGCTGCGCTGGTCCAGCGCCGAGAAGCGCAGGGTCACTTCCTGGCCCATATGCAGCTGGTCGATGTCCGTCGGCGCCACCTGTGCAGCAATCACCAGCGGCCGGTCCTGCGGCACCAGATACAGCACCGGGTCGGCGGGCCGGATCACCGAGCGCGGCGTGTGCACCTGAAGCCCGTAGACCACTCCCGACACCGGCGCGGTGATATCCAGCCGCGTCAGCCGCTGGCGCAGCGAGCGGCGGGTTTCGGCCAGCTCCAGCTCCTGATAGCGCAGGTCGCGCAGGCGGGTGATCGCCTCCTCGCGCTGGCCGGTGCCCAGTTTAAGGATCTCGATGTCGATCTCGGTGATGCGGCCCTCGGCCTGCGCCTCAGAGGCCACCAGTTCCCCCAGCTGGCCTTCCAGGTTGGCCTGGGTCCGCCGCAGGTTCAGCACCGTTGCCGCCTGCGCCAGGCCGCGGTCCAGCAGCGACTGCTGGTTGCCCAGTTCCTCGTTGATCAGCTCCAGCTGAACTTTCATCGATTGCTGCTGCGCCTGGATGCCGCGGATCTGCTCTTCGATCTGCACCCGGCGCTTTTCCAGCTGCTCGATCTCGCGGCCGGTGGTTTCCCTGCGGGCCTGAAACAGGCGCTGCTGGCCATCCACCAGATCCTTGACGTCCGGCTGGGTTTCAGCGGACTTCAACAGTTCAGGATCAAAAGTGATTTCCGGAGCCTCGTCCCGCTCCGCCTCCAGGCGGCCACGGCGCGCCATCAGCTCGAACAGCTGGCCCTCGGTGATCACCAGCTGCGAAGTGAGCTCATTGGCATCGAGCCGGATCAGCGTGTCGCCCTCGGCCACAGTGTCGCCTTCGTCCACCAGGATCTCGGCGACGATGCCGCCGTCCAGGTGCTGCACCACCTGGCGGTTGCGGTCGACCTCGATACGGCCTGTTGCCACCACCGCGCCGGATATCGACGACAGCACCGACCAGGAGCCGAACCCCCCCACCAGCACCAAAAGGGCGATGAGGCCGATGATCAGCGGCCGCCGCGCGGACCAGTTGCTCTGACCGCTCATCGCACGCCTCCCCCGCCGGAGGCCTGGCGGATATTCTGATGGTTGGCGACCATTTCCTGCAGCACCTTGTCTTTGGGCCCAAAGGCGGTCTGGGTTCCCTTGTCGATCACCAGGAGCATATCACACTCCTGAATCGCCGCCGGACGGTGCGCCATGATCAGCACCGAGCGCCCTTCCGCCTTGATCTGCTTGATCGCCTGATTGAGCGCAATCGAGCCTTCGTTGTCGAGGTTGGAGTTCGGCTCATCCAGGATCACGATCACCGGATTGTCGAACAGCGCCCGGGCCAGCCCGACCCGCTGCATCTGCCCGCCCGACAGCCGTCCGCCGGTTGCATTCACCCGCGTGTCGTAGCCTTCGGGCAGTTTCAGGATCATCTCATGCGCGGCCGCCTTGCGGGCGGCTTCCACCACTTTCTCGGCGTCGGGCTGCTGGTCCAGGCGGGCAATGTTCTGGGCGATGGTGCCGTCAAACACCTGCACCCGCTGCGGCAGGTAGCCGACATGGCCGCCCAGCACGTCCGGCGCGTATTGATCCAGCGACGCCCCGTCGAGGCGCACCGAACCGGCGGCGGGCCGCCAGACCCCGGTGAGCGCCCGCGCCAGGGTCGATTTCCCGGACCCCGACGGCCCGATCACCCCGATCGCCTGGCCGGGCTGCACCCGGAAATTCACATTGCGCAGCAGCGGCGCGTTGCTGCCCGGCGGCACCACCGCCAGCCCCTGCACCTCCAGCAGCGCCTTGGGCTTGGGCAGCGCGGTGCGCGCAGCCTCTTCCGGCACCTTGTCCAAGAGCTCGGCCAGGCTGTGCCAGCCCTTCATTGCCCGCTGCACCAGCGGCCATTGGCCCAGGCCCAGCTCGATCGGCGCCAGGGCGCGGCCCATCAGGATGGAGCCTGCGATCATAGCGCCCGGCGTCACCTCCCCCTGCAGCACCAGATAGGCGCCCAGGCCCAGCATCGCCGACTGCAGGAACAGACGCAGCGTCTTGGTCAGGGTGGTGAAACCGCCGCCGGTGTCATTGGCCGTCACGCTGTCGGTCAGCGCCGCATCGCGGGCCTGTTTCCAGCGCTCGAAGGAGGCGCCGCGCATGCCCATCGACTGGATCATCTCCGCCTCGTTGCGGATCTCCTCTGACATCAGATTGGCCTTGTGGCCGGTCATGTTCGCCTTCTGCATCGGCGCCCGGGTGAAGACCTGGTTGAACACGGCAATGATCACCAGCACCGCACCGCCGGTCAGCGCCAGCAGGCCCAGCCAGGGGTGGAACAGGGCAATGCCCGCCAGGAACACCGGCGTCCACGGCAGGTCGAAGGCCGCGGTCAGCACCGGCGAGGAGATCAGCCGCTGCACCGATTCCAGATCGCTGAGGCCGGTCTGCGCGGCCGGGTCCTGCGCCACCGCCGAACGGCGGATCATCGCATCGAACACCCGCTTGTCGAGCGCCGCCTGGAAGCGCGCGCCCACCCGCGCCATGATCCGGCCGCGGGCATAATCCAAAAACCCCATCATGCCGTAGAGGAACACCACCAGCAGCGACAGCGCCAGCAGCGTCGCCTCCGACCGGCTGCCCAGCACCCTGTCATAGACCTGCATCATGTACAAAGGCCCAGTCAGCATCAGCAGGTTCACGAAGAAACTGAAGATCCCGGTGAACCAGTAGAGCCCCCTGCTCTGCCGCCGCACGGCATGCAGTTCCTCATAGCCATTCTTATAAATGCTTTTATTCATGGTCAGACTGCAATAGTGGTTCCTTGGCTTCTGGTCAGGGCTGGGTTTGTATCAGTTGTGACACAAGCAGGTAAAAAAATGTAATCAGACTGGAAAAAGGCAAGAGAACCCTTATTTGCCCTCCGGGTGCGCCAGCTCCAGCATCAATTGGACACTTAACCGAATGCCCTTCATGTTGCGACCGCTTAAATTTGTATCTGCGCTGATTTTGGCCGCTTTTGCCGCGGGCTGCGCCACTCAGGATCCGGTCGCGCGGGCTGCCGGTGAAGTGTTCGACCCTTATGAAAAGACCAACCGCGGCATTCACGCCTTCAACCGCGGGGTCGACCGGCTGGCGTTCCGCCCCGCCTCCAAGGGCTATGTGGCAATCGTGCCCGCGCCGATGGTGACCAGCTTCTCGTATTTCGCCGAGAACCTGTCGATGCCGGGGCAGATGGTCAACGCGCTGCTGCAGGGCGACCTGAAAACGGCCGGCAATGCGTTCTCGCGCTTCGTGATCAACTCGACAGTGGGCTTTGCGGGCCTGGCCGATCCGGCCAGCGAGTTCAACGTGCCGCCGGTCGACACCGACTTCGGCGAGACGCTGCACGTTTGGGGCGTCGGGGAAGGCGCCTATGTCGAGCTACCGTTCTTTGGCCCCTCCACCTCCCGCGATGCAGCGGGGATTGCGGTGGATTTCTTCACCAACCCGCTGGGCTATGCCGAGCAGAATACTGCCGACAATATCAGCATCTATGCGGAAATCGTGCGCCGCATGGGCGATCGTGGCAACTACTCTGACACGATCGATTCGATTCTCTACGAGAGCGCTGACAGCTATGCGCAATCGCGCCTGATCTATCTGCAGAACCGCCGGTTCGAGCTGGGCGACGGCGAAGAGATCAAGGAAATCGACCCGTTCGAACTGGACACCGAAGGATTCTGACGATGGAACGCCGCAAATTTCTGATGGGTGCCGGCGCCGTGCTGGCGACCGCGCCGCAAACCCTGTGGGCGCTGAACGAAAGCAGCGCCAGCACGCTGATCAACAGCCTCGTTGGCGACATCAACCGGGTGATCGCCTCCGGCAAGAGCGAAAGCGCGATGTTCCGCGACTTCGAGCGGATCTTCCAGCGCTACAGCGACACCTCATATATCGCTGCCTACGCCCTGGGGGTGGATGCGCGCCGGGCGTCCTCGGCCCAGAAGAAGGCGTTCTCCAAGGCCTTCCAGGGCTACATCTCGCGCAAATACGGCAAGCGCTTCCGCGAGTTCATCGGCGGCAAGCTGGAAGTGACCGGCGTCAAGAAGGTGAAGAAATGGTATGAGGTGAGCACCATTGCCTACCTCAAGGGCCAGTCGCCGTTCGAGGTGACCTTCCTGGTGTCGGACCGCTCCGGCCGGGACCTGTTCTTCAACATGTTCATCGAAGGCGTGAACCTGCTCCTGACCGAACGCACCGAAATCGGCGCGATCCTGGACAGCAAGCGAGGCGACATCGACGCGCTGATTGCAGAGTTGCAGCGGCTGAGCTGAGACTGCCCCGCTACCGGAATTAAGAAAGGCTCCCTTCGGGGAGCCTTTTTCTTTGGTCCGCTTGCAGTGCTGCTCCAAGTACAGCGTGGCACTCCCGCCCGTCGCTGCCGCATCAAAGATGCCGCGCTCCCGTTGGGTCTGGCGCCCTGCCCGGCGGGCAGGGCGCGCGACTCGAAAAAAGATGTGGTGCGCATGGCACCCCGGA
>NZ_JBHUPT010000054.1:0-44112 GCF_049056525.1 Leisingera coralii
GGGTGCGGCGCCGGGCCCAACTGGCGAAGGTCCCCGCAAGGGGGCCTGAGCCAGGCGGGAGCGCCTCTGGATGCGGCTGAAAGCCCGTCAGTTGCCCAGGATGTCGCGCAGGATATTGTCGACCGCACGGCCCAGCTCCTGGCCGAGGTTCGGCCCCTGGCGGCGGCGGTGCTCGCGGCGGGTTTCCTGCGGCGGCGGCGCAATCGGGGCGGGCTCCAGCATCGGCAGCGGCTTCGGCTCCAGCCCCTCGTGCACCCGCACCATGGTCTCGCGCCAGATCTCCGCCGGCAGGCCGCCGCCGGTCACGCCCGAAAGCGGCGTGTTGTCGTCATAGCCCATCCAGACACCGGCCACGTAATCGGCGGTAAAGCCGATGAACCAGGCATCCTTGGCCGCAGAGGTGGTGCCGGATTTGGCCGCCGCCTGCCAGCCCGGGATCTGCGCCCGCTGGCCGGTGCCGCCGGCAATCACCTTCTCCATCATCCAGACCAGCTGCTGCGCCGCCTCGGTGCGGATCACCCGCTCGCCGATGCCGCCGCTGGCGCCCATCAGCGCATCGCTGTCCTCGACCAGCTTCAGCTCGGTCACCCCGTAAGGCGTCACCGAGGAGCCGCCGTTGAGGATACCGGCATAGGCCCCGGTCATCTCCAGCAGGCTGCTTTCGGAGGCGCCCAGCGCCAGCGCAGGCCCGGCCGCCAGGTCGCTGTCGATGCCGAAGTCCTTGGCCACACGGCTGACCTTGTCGCGGCCCACCGCCTCCGAGATCTTCACCGCCGGCACGTTGAGGGAATCCCGCAGCGCGCGCGCCAGCGTCACCTCGCCATAGAACTTGCGGGTGTAGTTATCGGGGCACCATTGGCCGGAGCCGGGAATGTTCAAACAGTATTTTGCGTCCAGCACCCGGTCATAAGGCGAATAGCCCAGCTCCAGCGCGGTGGCATAGACAAAGGGCTTGAAGGCCGAGCCGGTCTGCCGCTTGGCCTGGGTGGCGCGGTTGAACACGCCCGAGACCTTGGTCTTGCGGCCGCCGACCATCGCGCGCACAGCACCATCGGCGCTCATCACCACAATCGCCGCCTGCGCCTTGGAGCCCGGGCGGACCTTGTTCTCGAATACGTACTTCAGCGCTTCCTCGGCCGCCGTCTGCAGGCGCTGGTCCAGGGTCGAGCGGATCACCACGTCCTCGGTGGTCTGGTCGCCCAGGAAGTCCGGGATGGTGTCCATTACCCAGTCGGCAAAGTATCCGCCGGCCCGCGCCGCGGCGGCCTCGCTCAGCTCTGCCGGGTTGTCCTGGTTGCGCTTCATCTCCGCCGTGGTGAGATAGCCCTGCTCCTGCATCAGCCGCAGCACGGTGGCGGCCCGGTCCTGCGAGCGCTGCAGGCTGTTGGTCGGCGCCAGCGTCGAGGGGGCCGTCAGCAGCCCGGCCAGCATCGCGCCTTCGGCCGGGTTCAGCTGGTTGGCGGATTTGCCGAAGTACCGCTGCGCCGCGGCCTCGGCGCCATAGGCACCGCCGCCCATATAGGCACGGTTCATGTAGATCGAGAGGATCTCGTCCTTGGTGTATTTGGCCTCCAGCGCCAGGGCAAAGATCGCCTCCGTCGCCTTGCGCCACAGCGAGCTCTTGCGGCAGTCGGCCTCATAAGCGCTTTCGCTCTTCCACTCAGCGGGGTCATAGACCCGGCCCAGGCACAGGAGCTTGGCGGTCTGCTGGGTGATGGTGGAGCCGCCATGGCCGGACAGCGGCCCGCGGCCCTCGCTGAGGTTGATGCGCACGGCGCTGGCGATGCCGCGCGGCGAGATGCCGAGGTGGCGGTAGAAGCGCTTGTCCTCGGTTGCGACAATCGCGTTCTTCAGATGCGGTGAGACGGTATCCGCCGTCACCACGCCGCCGAACTGGTCGCCGCGCCAGGCAAAGACCTCGCCTTCGTGATCCAGAATCGTGACGGACCCGCGGGCGCGGCCGTCCAGATAGGCCGAGACGTCCGGCAGCTTTGCATACTGAAACGCCACCGCCAGACCGACCAGCAGGCAGACCACCATGCCGATGCGCCAGGTGAATCCCCAGACCAGCCGGAACGCCCAGGCAAAGGGTGCCAGCAAGAGGCCGATGATCCCGCGCTTCTTCGGCGCGGGCCTGGCGCGGGCCTTCTTGCGGAACAGCAGGCCAAGCAGCCCGGGCTTCTTCGTCTTGCGCGCGGGCTTCCTGCGCGCAGGCTTTTTGGCGGCGGCGGGCTTGCCCTTGCCGCCTGCGGAATAGCGTTTTTCTGCCACCAGAGGCTTGCGCCCGGATCCTTGAGCCATCGTCATTTCCTGCCCGGTTTGCCCGATTGCCGCGACAATACTCTGCCTGCCGCGGATTGTAGAGGGGGCAGAATCCGGACCTTTCCCCTTTTGCCAGATGTCCGGTTTTTAAGCGAACCGCGCAAAAGGCGCAAAATTATTGTGCGCCCGCAGAAAGACGCGCGGAAACTTGCTGGCCGTTTCTTTGCACGACTCGGATGGGCGGCTTTGCTGCAAGTGCGAAATGCATCGGCATGGGGCCGGCGTAAGCAAATGCAGGGGATGCTGCGATGAAAATGATCATAGCTGCCATCAAGCCCTTCAAGCTGGACGAGGTCCGCGAAGCGCTGACCTCGCTGGGTGTGAGCGGGCTGATGGTCACCGAAATCAAGGGCTTTGGCGCCCAGGCCGGGCACACGGAAATCTACCGCGGCGCCGAGTACGAAGTGAATTTCTTGCCAAAGCTGAAGCTGGAACTGGTGGTGCCCGCGGATCAGGCCGAGCAGGCCGTCAGCGCCATCGCCGAAACCGCCCGCACCGGCAAGATCGGTGACGGCAAGATTTTTGTTCTGGATGTGGAACAGGCTGTGCGGGTGCGCACCGGCGAAACCAACCTCGAGGCGCTTTAAGCGCGCCCGGCATGGAGGAAAGACTTATGAAGCAACTGAAACTCCCCCTGGCAGCCTTGGCGCTGACCGCGCTGCCGGGCCTGGCGCTGGCCCAGGACGGCCCGGCCTCGGGCGTGAACCCTTCGACCGATACCGTGTTCATCCTGAACTCGCTGCTGTTCCTGGTGGGCGGCTTCCTGGTGTTCTGGATGGCGGCAGGTTTTGCCATGCTGGAAGCGGGCCTGGTGCGCTCCAAGAACGTGACCATGCAGCTGACCAAGAACATGGCGCTGTTCTCGCTGGCGGCGGTGTTCTACTGGCTGATCGGCTATAACCTGATGTATCCGCTGGGCAGCTGGTCCGTGGACGGGGTGCTGTCCGGCGTCTTTGGCCCCGGCGTTCTGGAGGCCGTGGGGATCACCGCGGAAGGCGCGGATGACTATTCCTATGCCTCCACCGGGTCGGATTTCTTCTTTCAGCTGATGTTCTGCGCCGCCACCGCGTCGATCGTGTCCGGCACCCTGGCCGAGCGCATCAAGCTGTGGCCTTTCCTGATCTTCACCATCGTGCTGACCTCGGTGATCTACCCGATCCAGGCCAGCTGGAAATGGGGCGGCGGCTTCCTGGAGGAGATGGGCTTCCTGGACTTCGCTGGCTCGACCGTGGTGCATTCGGTGGGCGGCTGGGCCGCGCTGACCGGCGCGCTGATCCTCGGCCCGCGTATCGGCAAGTACAAGGACGGCAAGACCATCCCGATGCCCGGCTCCAACCTGGCGCTGGCGACGCTCGGCTGCTTCATCCTGTGGATGGGCTGGTTCGGCTTCAACGGCGGCTCGCAGCTGGCGATGGGCTCTGTGGGTGATGTGGCGGATATCTCGCGCATCTTCGCCAACACCAATGCCGCAGCCGCAGGCGGCGCCGTGGCCGCGCTGGTGCTGACCCAGCTGCTGTTCAAGAAGCCTGACCTGACCATGATCCTGAACGGCGCGCTGGCGGGCCTGGTGGCGATCACCGCCGAGCCGCTGACCCCGGGCCTGGGCCTGGCCACCCTGATCGGTGCGATCGGCGGCGTGATCGTGGTCTTCGCAGTGCCGTTCCTGGACAAGCTGCAGATCGACGACGTGGTCGGCGCCATCCCGGTGCACCTGATCTGCGGCATCTGGGGCACCGTGGCCGTGGTTCTGTCGAACCCCGATGCCAGCCTGCTGAAGCAGCTGACCGGCATCGCCGTGGTGGGTGTCTTCACCGTTGCTGCCTCGGCCGTGGTCTGGATCATCCTGCGCGCCACCGTGGGCATCCGGGTGGGCGAAGAGGACGAGGTCAACGGCCTCGACATGGCGGAGCTGGGCATGGAAGCCTATCCCGAGTTCTCGCCGAGCTGAACCGTCCAGCCTGCTGAACAACAGAAACACGGCCCCCGGGGCCGTGTTTTGCTTTTCTCCGGACAGACCGCGGGACCGCGCCCGCTTTCACACCAAATGCCCGGCAATCTGTGCTATACTTTTACGCTCTACTCACGGGACAAAGGATATTGAAATGACGATATTCCGTGTGAACACCGACCGCGACATGGCCGAGGTGGTGAAGAAGGGCCCCCAGCGCATCAAGGACAAGGAACTTGTGAAGGCGCTCAAGGAATTCAGGGATCTCGACAAATGGCGCAGCGCGCTGGACGACCTGAAGTATCTTTCGGACCTCAACGTCAAACGCGCGCGCACCGTCTATTCGATTTGCGACAAGCGGCTGAAGGACAAGGGGCTGTCGAAGGACGACAAGGGGGAACTGCTGTTCATCCGCAAGAAAGCCTATGAATTCACCATGTCGATGAAGAAGCTTGGCTTCGTCTGACCGCTTTTGCCGCGTCCGGCGCACAAGAAAACGCGCCCCCAGCGGGGCGCGTTTGCAGATCAGCCCGCTTGCATAGGCCCGCGGGCGGTGCTGTTGAGCCTGGCGTCAGCTTTTAGGCACCACGATCACTTTGGGAGCCGCCTTCTGATCGCGGTAGTCGCGGCGGTCCTCGGCGCGGTCCAGGTGATCCTCCACCACGTCCCAGACGCCGGTATCCACGGCTTCATCGCGGCGGTTCTCGCGGCGGTCGGCGCGGTTTTCCACCCGGTCGATGACTTCACCGTTCGCAGCAAAAGCCGGGGCAGCCAGCGGCAGGGCAACGGCGGCGGACAGGATCAGGGCGAGGGCAGATTTTGCGAGGGTCATTTCAGGTCTCCTAGGCTGTGTTACGCGTGACTTCCGCAAGCACAAACGCGGGCTGCGGCCGCTTCCGTCGCCGCCCCCAGGATTACCTTGCGTCAAGCAGCAGCCTGCACCGCGCCAGCGGTGCCACGCCCAAGCCTGCAAGGGGCTTGGCGCAGCCAGGGCACGCTGCCAGGCGCGGGAGCCTGCCCTTGCAGAACCGCAGATCACCGCTGTTGCGAGCAAAAGTTTTCTGAAAACTTTTGCCTGAGACTTTTCAGAAAAGCCTTAGGCGCCGCCCCAAGAAAAAACGCGCCCGAAAAAGGGCGCGCTCCTGACTTTCAAAGCACCTGAAGCTCAGACGCCGGCGTCAACAATCGCCTTGGCCAGCACCGGCACGGTCTTCGCGTTAAGACCGGCAATGTTCAGGCGGCTGTCGCCCACCATGTAAATGCCGTTGTCCACCCGCATCTTCTCAACCAGCTCCGGCGTGGTGCCCAGGAGCGAGAACATGCCGCGGTGCTGGGCGATGAAGCCGAACCGGTCGGACCCGGTCAGCCGCTGCAGCTCATCCGCCAGCTGCTGGCGCAGGCCCAGCATGCCCAGGCGCACTTCTTCCAGCTCCGCGGCCCAATCGGCGCGCAGCGCGTCGTCGTTCAGGATCATCGTCACCAGACGGGCGCCATGATCCGGCGGGAAGGAGTAATTCTGCCGGTTCAGGAAGGCCAGCGTGCCCTGGTTCAGCGCCTGCGCGGAGGCATCGTTCGAGACAGCCATCAGCAGGCCGGTGCGCTCGCGGTAGATGCCGAAGTTCTTGGAGCAGCTGGCCGCGATCAGCGTCTCGGGGCAGCTGGAGGCCACCAGCCGCACGCCCAGCGCATCTTCTTCCAGACCGTCGCCAAAGCCCTGATAGGCGATGTCGATCATCGGGATCAGGCCGCGCTCATTCAACAGCGCGATGACCTCTTTCCACTGCACCTCGTTCAGGTTGGCGCCGGTCGGGTTGTGGCAGCAGCCGTGCAGCAGCACAACGTCGCCCTTCTGCGCGCCCTTCAGGTCTTCCATCATGCCGTCGAAGTTCACGCCGCGGGTGTCGCGGTCGAAGTAGCGGTAGACGACGGTTTCGATGCCAACGTAGTTCAGGATCGACACGTGGTTCGGCCAGGTCGGATCCGACACAAAGACGTGCGCCTTGGGGTTGGCCATCTTGATCAGCTCAAACGCCTGGCGCACCGCGCCGGTGCCGCCGGGGGTGGCAGCAGCCGCGATGTTTTCACGGGCAACCGCATCGCCCAGGATCAGCTTGATCATCGCGTCCGAATAGGCCGGATCGCCGGCCAGGCCGACATAGGACTTGGTGGTCTGCTCTTCCCACAGCTTGTGCTCCGCCGCCTTGATGGCGCGCATCACCGGGGTGACGCCCTCGGCGTTCTTGTAGACGCCGACGCCAAGGTCGATCTTGTCCGCGCGCGGGTCGTCGCGGTACATCTGCATCAGCGCCAGGATCTTGTCGGCGGGCTGGGGTTTCAGGGTCTCGAACATCAGTTCTCTCCGGTAGCAACGGGAAGGGTCGGGAAGGCACCCCATTCCACCCAGGACCCGTCATAAAGCGAATGATCGGTCTTGCCGATCCGCTCTAGGGCGAGGCTGAGGATGGCGGCGGTGACGCCCGATCCGCAGGAAGTAATCGCAGGTTTGTTCAGATCGACGCCGGCGGCCTCAAAGGCGGCGCGGATGCCCTCGGCATCCTTCATGGTGCCATCGGCGTTCAGCACCTGGCCGAAAGGCACATTGCGGGAGCCCGGGATATGGCCCGCGCGCAGGCCCTCGCGCGGTTCCGGCGCGTCGCCGCGGAATCGCTCGGCAGAGCGGGCGTCGATGATTTCATGATCGCCCAGCTTGGCGGCGGCGGAGACCTGGGTCACGTCGCGCACCATGTGGTTCTGCACCCGCACGGTCATATGGCGGTCGCGGATCACCGGCGGCAGGTCCTCGACCGGATGGCCCTCGGCCTGCCACTTCGGAAAGCCCCCGTCCAGCACCGCGACATTGGTCTGCCCCATCAGCCGGAACAGCCACCAGACGCGGGCGGCGGAAAACAGGCCGGCACCGTCATAGACCACCACCTGATGGCCGTCGCCCACACCCATCGCCCGCAGCTTGGACATGAACTTCTCGACCGGCGGCACCATATGCGGCAGGTCGGAACGGTTGTCGGAAATTTCGTCGATATCGAAGAACCGTGCGCCGGGGATATGGGCAGCCTCATATTCCGCCTTGGCGTCGCGGCCCTGCTGCGGCAGATACCAGGAGGCGTCCAGCACCCGCAGATCCGGGTCCTTCAGATGGGCGGCAAGCCAGTCCGTGGAAACCAGCGTCTTCGGATCGTCCTGCATCAAAGCGTCTCCCTATCTGCATATAGCGCCATGGGTACATCCGGCAGCACAGCGGTGCAAGCTATCCCCGCCTTCTACCTGCGGTTACAAAATTCTTGCGGGGATTTAACGGGCCGGCGATAACAGGGAACACTGTTTGAGCTTGTTATTGCAGAGGCGTATTGCCATGCCCGGTTTCCGTCGCATTCTTTCAGCCCTTCTCGTTTCCCTTTGCCTGGCCAGCCCCCAGGCGGTGCGCGCAGACTGCGTGGAAATCGGCAAAACATGCATAAATGACAATGACTTGAAGGCGCAGGTCAGGATTGGCCGCCATACGCCGGACCTGCAGGGGCTGGAGCGGTTCACCCAGCTGACAGAGCTGACACTGATGGCCGATCTGCGGTTTGATGCGCCGGTCGACCTGTCGCCGCTCACTGCGCTGCCAAACCTGGAACGGCTGGCGCTGGTCAGCATCACCGCGCCCGATATTGCTCCGCTCACCCGGCTGCCGGAGCTGAAGCGGCTGAGCCTTGATTCTGTCCACGCGCCGGACTTCACCCCGCTGGCCAGCATGACCGGGCTGGAGCACCTGTCGGTCTGGGGCGTCGAGGAAGTTACCGACCTGTCCTTTATGCGCGGCCTGATCCGTCTGCAAAGCCTGAATATCGCCGATTCCGGCGTCACCGACCTGAGCCCGCTGGAGGACCTTGAAGAGCTGGAGATCTTTCTGGCCTTCAACACGAAGGTGTCCGACCTGAGCCCGCTGGCGGCGGCCAATCTGCGGGTCGCCTGGATCTCCAACTGCCCGGTGGAAAGCGTCGCCGCGCTGGCCGCCTCGGACCGGCTGGAGATGCTGCGGGCGGATGGCACCCGGCTGCAAAGCCTGGAAGGCCTGCAGAACAAGCCGGCGCTGCAAACGCTGATCCTGTCGGACACGCAGGTGGCGGAGCTGGCGCCGATCGCGGATGCGGCAAACCTGAATGAGCTGGCGCTGGACGGCACACAGGTCAGCGATCTTTCTCCGCTCGCTGGTCTGAACGCGCTGCGCAAGCTGACCCTCAAGGGCACCGCGGTCGCCAGCCTGGCGCCGCTCGCGGGCAAGAACCTGCGGGAGCTTTCGGTGACCAACACGGCGATCGCGGAGCTCGACGGGATCGAAGGCATGGATCAGCTTTGGGAGCTCAGCATATCGGGAACCGGCATTCGCGATCTGACACCGCTCACCCGCTTGAAAAAGCTAGCCATCCTGCGGGTGATCGGCCTGCCCGCGGGGGCGCTGCGGCCGCTTCTGGAGATCGACAGCCTGCGGATCGTCTTTGCCGGCCCCGCCCTGAAGTCCCACAAGCGCCTGCTGGGCCGGGAGAAGATCACGGAATACATTTCCAGCGTACAGTAGGCCGCCAGGCCTCGCCTGCCTGGATCAGCGTCAAACAGATCCGCCAGCTTTTTCCGGCCACCTCAGGCCACCACCCGCAAGCGCGGCGCTGCCGGACGGGCTGCCGCCTGCCCCGCCGAAAACCGGTGCGCAAAGGCGAGCCCCGCGCGGATAACATGCGGGTCCATCTGCCCGCCGGTGGCATCCGCGACGGCGTCGCGCGCCCCTGGCGTCTGGTCCCGGCGCATGTGGTGCAGCATCCGCAGCAGCGCCGCCTCGTCCGGGGTCACCGTGCCGCGAAGCTCCAGGTCAAAGGGATCGATAAAGGAAAACTGCCCGTTCCGGCTGTCCAGCACCGCACGCAGCAGCTTCATCAGCGCCTGCGCCGCGGGCAGCCCGATGGCTTCGCCCCAGCGCTCCGCCGCCGCCATATAGGCCCGCTGCCAGGCCTGGCTGTCCGGTGTCTCATAGCTCAGCAGAAACTGCCGCAGCACCGGCAGCAGCCCGGTCTCGAATTCGTCGAATTGATGCGCCGCCAGCCCGGCCTCATGCGAAACTTTACTCATCCGCTTTTCCCTTGGTGAAGTCTGGGCAGCAGGCGGGCTGTCCTCTCCGTCCGGGCTTGATCCAAAGGCGAATCTGCTGGGCAGCATTTGTCTGACTTATTTAGTCAGGCATTGCAATGGCCGGGAACGGTCCGAACCCGGCACCACAGGGCGGCAGGCGCACGCCGCCTGCTTCTTTCTGGTTCAAAATACCCCGGGTGAATTGGCCGCCAGGCCAAGAGGGCAGAGCCCTCCCCTGCCGGAACGCTGCCTCAGCGGGCGTCCTTCAGCAGCCGCTGCTTCTGGCGGCCCCAGTCGCGCTTGGCCTGGGTTTCGCGCTTGTCATGCAGCTTCTTGCCCTTGGCGATGCCCAGTTTGATCTTGGCGCGGCCCTTGTGGTTGAAATAGATCACCAGCGGCACCAGGGTCATGCCCTTGCGTTGGGTCAGGTTCCACAGATCCGACAGTTCCTTGCGCGACACCAGCAGCTTGCGGCGGCGACGCTCCTCGTGCTTAAACACCTTGGCCTGCTCGTAAGGCGGGATGTAAGAGTTCACCAGCCACAGCTCGCCATTCTCCACCGCGGCGTAGCTGTCCGCGATATTGGTGCCGTTGCCGCGCAGCGCCTTGACCTCGGACCCTTCCAGCACGATGCCGCATTCGATATCGCTTTCGATCGCGTAATCGAAACGGGCCCGCCGGTTCTCGGCGATCACCTTGTAGTTCGGGTCTGATGTCTGCTTCTTCTTGGCCATGGGCGGCAGATGTAAGGCCGCGCGGCGGCGGGTGCAAGATGGCGCTCACACCTTGCGGCTGCGCAGCAGCGTGAAAACACCACTGCCGACGATGACGGCGCTGCCGATCAGGGTCAGCGCATCGGGACGTTCGCCGAACACCAGCACCCCCAGTACCATGGCAAAAACCAGCCTTGTGTAGCGGAACGGCGCGATGACCGAGATTTCCCCGGCCCGCATCGCCCCCGACAAGGCGTTATAGGCAATCACCCCGATCACCGTCGCTGCGCCGATATCCAGCCAGTTGCGCGGGGCCGGCCAGACCGTGCCGCCGGTCCAGCCCAGCGCGATCGCCCCGGCCACCACCAGCATGGCGAACCCCAGGAACCCCAGCTGGTTGTTGCTCATGTCCTTGGGTGCCGCGCGGGTGGCCAGGTCACGGCCTGCAAATCCCAAAGTGCCAGCCACCGCAAACAGCGAGGCAGGCTCAAACCCGCTGAGGCCCGGGCGCAGGATCAGAAGCACCCCGGCAAAGCCCAACCCGATTGCCAGCCAGCGCCGCCAGCCAACGGTCTCACCAAAGAACACCACCGCGCCAGCGGCCACCACCAAGGGCGTTGCCTGCAGGATGGCCGAGGCTGAGGACAAGGGCGTCAGCGCAATCGCCAGAGTGAAACACAGGCGCCCCACGACCTCCGCCAGGGAGCGCCACAGCATCGGGCGCGTGCCGAACCCCGGGTGCCAGGGGGCGTGACCTTGCGCACGCGCCAGCGCTGCGAATACTGCCATGCCGCCGAGGCCAAACAGGATCAGGATCTGCCCCACCGGCAGGCTGGCGGCGGCGGATTTGATGAACATGTCCTCCAGCGCAAAGGCCGCCATGGCCAGCACCATCAGGAAGCTTCCGCGCAGCGTGTCCATTCCGGTGCTCCTCAAATCCCTAAAACTCAATCACTTGCGCAAGTGGTAGGCAGCCTGGAGAAAATACACAAGTGAAGCACATCAATCCCGCTGCGTCAGACCCGCCTGCCGGTAGTGGTGCATGTTGAGGAAGGCCGCGCCTGTCTCCAGGCTGCGGTAGCCATGCGGCTGGTCAGCGGCAAAGCGCAGGCCCTGGCCTGCTTCCAGCGGCACCCATTCCCCGTCCTTCAGCACCTCCATGGAGCCATGCAGCACAAAGACCTCCTCGGTCACCCCGGTGTCGTGCGGCTGCGACTGATGGCACTGACCCGGCTTCAGCGTGACCTGAAAGGTCTCGGCCCCCAGGAGCGGGTCAAAGGGGAAAACGATCTTGACTCCGATGCTGCCGGGAAACTGCACCGTCTCATAGACCCCGGCGGCCTCCCCCACCGGCCGGGTTGCCTCGCCGATCAGGGTGGTCAGCGGCAGGTGGAACCCCTTGGCGATCTTCCACAGCGTCGCAATCGTCGGGCTTGATTCGCCGCGCTCGATCTGCCCCAGCATCGCCTTGCTGACCCCGGTCGCCTCCGCCGCCTTGGACAGGCTAAGTCCCGCCGCCGCGCGGATTTCCCGCAGGTTCAGGGTGATGCCGTCATCGCTCATTGTCTTTGCCTCTGCACTATCTGGCAAAAAAATCTGGCAAAAAAGCCTTGTGCGTTATAACGCACAGAATGTAGTGTGCGCTATAACGCACAAAACCCCTACCCGATCCGGCGCCAGAGGAAAACCCGCATGCTCAAGGATCTGAAGCTCTCGCATCTTGTCTCCGGCGCGGTTGCCGTTCTGGTCGGCTACACCGGTTCGGTCGCCATCATCTTCCAGGCGATCGAGGCGGTGGGCGCGACCCAGTCCCAGGCCAACAGCTGGATGCTGGTGCTGGGCCTCGGTATGGGGATCACCAGCCTGATCCTGTCGCTGATGTACCGGATGCCGGTCCTGACGGCTTGGTCGACGCCGGGCGCGGCGCTGCTGGCGGTCAGCCTCAACGGTGTGCCGCTGGCGGAGGCGGTGGGCGCCTTTCTCCTGTGCGCAGTCCTGCTGACCCTCACCGGCATCACCGGCTGGTTCGCCGCCCTCTCCCGCCTGATCCCCGACAGCCTGGCCAGCGCCATGCTGGCGGGCATCCTGTTCCAATTCGGCCTCTCCGCCTTCACCTCGCTGCAGACCGACACCGCGCTGGTGGCGGTGATGGGCCTCACCTTCCTTGCGGGCCGCAAGCTGTTTCCCCGCTACACCATCCCCGCGGTGCTGGCCGCGGGCGTGGTCTGGTGCGCAGGCACCGGCGCATTCGGCAGCCTGGAGGCGCTGGACCTGACGCTGGCCCGGCCGGAGTTCGTCATGCCCGCCTTCTCGCTGCCGGTGCTGATCGGCATCGGCCTGCCGCTCTACATCGTCACCATGTCCTCGCAGAACATGCCCGGCGTGGTGGCGCTGAAGGCCTGCGGCTATGAACCGCCGGTGTCGGCCAGCCTCACCGTTACCGGCCTGGCCTCGCTGATCCTGGCGCCCTTCGGCGGCTTCGCCTTCAACCTCGCCGCCATCACCGCCGCGATCTGCGCAGGGCCGGAGGCGGATGAGAACCCGGACACCCGCTATCTGGCGGGCGTGATGACGGGCCTTGTCTATATCCTGGTGGGGCTTGGCGGCGCCACCGTCATCAGCCTGTTCCTGATCGCGCCCAAGGCGCTGGTTGCCGCCGTAGCGGGGCTGGCACTGCTGGCGACCATCGGCAACAGCCTGTCGGCCGCGCTGGCAGAACCGAAGGGGCGCGAGGCGGCGCTGATCACCTTCATGACCACGGTCTCCGGCATCAGTTTCCTGGGAATCGGCGCGCCGTTCTGGGCGCTGGTGCTGGGGCTGGCGGTGAATCACTGGCTGAAGCCCCCCGAACCCGCCCCGGTACGCGCCTGAGAACCACCGCCAGAGACATTTCGCCACTTAAATCCGGCGCAATCTGCGCCAATATTACCGAAGAGAGCCCCGCCCGGTTGCCTTTATTGCGCAAATCGTGTCCCTGAGGGCAAAGACTAAGGGAACCAGCCTGATGCCAAAGTACCGATCCAGAACCTCCACCCATGGCCGCAACATGGCGGGCGCGCGCGGACTGTGGCGCGCGACCGGCATGAAGGACGATGATTTCGGCAAGCCGATCATCGCCATCGTCAACTCCTTCACCCAGTTCGTGCCCGGCCACGTCCACCTCAAGGACCTGGGCCAGATGGTCGCCCGCGAGGTCGAGGCGGCCGGCGGCGTCGCCAAGGAGTTCAACACCATCGCGGTGGATGACGGCATCGCCATGGGCCATGACGGCATGCTCTACTCGCTGCCCTCGCGCGAGGTGATCGCCGACAGCGTCGAATACATGGTCAACGCCCATTGTGCCGACGCCATGGTCTGCATCTCCAACTGCGACAAGATCACCCCCGGCATGCTGATGGCCGCCATGCGCCTCAACATCCCGGCGATCTTCGTCTCCGGCGGCCCGATGGAAGCGGGCAAGATCGACATCGCCGATCTCGACATGAAGAAGATCGACCTGGTGGACGCGATGGTTGCCGCGGCGGATGACCGTTTCACCGACGAGCAAGTGAAGCACATCGAGGAGAACGCCTGCCCCACCTGCGGCTCCTGCTCCGGCATGTTCACCGCCAACTCGATGAACTGCCTGGCCGAGGCGCTGGGTCTGGCGCTGCCGGGCAACGGCTCGACGCTGGCCACCCACGCTGACCGCAAGGAGTTGTTCCTGGAAGCCGGCCGCAAGATCGTCGAGATCACCAAGCGCCACTACCAGGACGAGGAAAAGGGCCTGCTACCGCGCGAAATCGCGACCTTTGAGGCGTTCGAGAACGCGATGAGCCTGGACATCGCCATGGGCGGCTCCACCAACACCGTGCTGCACCTGCTGGCGATTGCCAACGAGGGCGAGGTGGATTTCACCATGTCCGACATGGACCGCCTCAGCCGCCGGGTGCCCTGCCTGTGCAAGGTGGCGCCGAACATCCACAACGTCCACATGGAGGACGTGCACCGCGCCGGCGGCATCTTCTCGATCCTGGGCGAACTCAGCCGCGCCGGGCTGCTGCACGAGGACTGCCACACCGTGCATACCGCCACCATGGGCGAGGCGATTGCCAAGTGGGACATCAAGGTCGCCAACAACCCGGAGGCCGAACAGCTGTTCAAAGCGGCCCCCGGCGGCGTCCGCACCACCCAGGCGTTCTCCCAGGCCAACCGCTACAAGGAACTGGACACCGACCGCGAAAACGGCGTGATCCGCGCCAAGGAGCATGCCTTCAGCCAGGACGGCGGCCTGGCGGTGCTGTTCGGCAATATCGCCCGGGACGGCTGCATCGTGAAAACCGCGGGTGTGGATGAGCACATCCTGAAGTTCACCGGCTCCGCCTATGTCTGCGAAAGCCAGGACCAGGCAGTCAACGACATCCTGACCGGCAAGGTCAAGGAGGGCGACGTGGTGGTGATCCGCTACGAGGGCCCGCGCGGCGGTCCGGGGATGCAGGAAATGCTCTACCCGACCTCCTACCTCAAGTCGAAGGGCCTCGGCAAAGCCTGCGCGCTTCTGACCGACGGGCGCTTCTCCGGCGGCACCTCCGGCCTGTCGATCGGCCATGTCTCCCCCGAGGCAGCCGAGGGCGGCACCATCGGCCTGGTGCGCCAAGGCGACAAGATCGAGATCGACATCCCCAACCGCACGATCCACCTGGCGGTCTCCGACGAAGAGCTGGCCGCGCGCCGCGAAGAGCAGGACGCCAAGGGCTGGAAACCCGCCGAGCCGCGCAAGCGCAAGGTCTCCAAGGCGCTGAAAGCCTATGCGCTGCTGGCCACGTCGGCCGCCAAGGGTGCCGTGCGTGCGCTGCCCGACGAAGACTGAGGCGCAATAGCCTGACTTTGGCTTCAAACCCGCCGCCTCAACGCGGCGGGTTTTCTTTTGCCCTCCGCGCCTGAGGCCGGGTCAAGGGCCGCGCAAGGCGCGGCGGCGCAGCCGCTTGCCCTTGAGGCGGTTTCAGGTGCTTTACCATGGACAGGGCGCGTTCAGGGCAAACCTGCCCCTGAACCGCTTCTCAGCAAATTCTGCGCCAGCAAAGACCTCCCGCCCCCGCTTTGGCCCGCTGGCTGACGCCAGCACGCCACGCGGCGTTGGGCGTGGCGCCGTGCTGGCGCACGGCGCGCCTCCGGCGGGAGTATTTCGGCAAAGGAGAGGCTGCTCTGCCAGATGAGGCACCCGCCCGCGCCGCGCCAGCGGCGCCCGGCCCAAGGCTTTGAGCTGCATCTTTGATGCTGCCCGAAGGCGCGGGAGCCACGCTTCTTTCAACACTCAAAATGACTGGGGAAAGGACAGTTTTTCCACGGGGTCACCGCATTTCACAAAGCCAAAGATGCGCACTGCATTCCCCTCGGCTTGCCCAGCCAATCCAATCTGCTCGAGCCGTCTTTGAAAGGCGGCATCAGCCAAGCAGCTGCCACGCAATTCCACCCATTCCAAATCCGAAAAACCGCCGTCGGAAAAATGGTAGTACCATTCGCGGTCCCAACCACTTACGTATCCGCTGACTATACAACGAGACCGGAAATCAGGCCTGTCGCCGGGGTCCAGCGTCAAGACCAAGTCCCTGAGCTCCATCCATTTGGTCTGGCTGGAAACGGGGTAGCTGTCCTCGGCTTCCTGCACCACGCCTACTCCCCCAGCTTGGCGTGCACCTCGTCCAGGTCGATCTCCCCCACCGGCATCTTGTTGGCCGGGTTCTCGAAATCGTACTTGAACAGCTCGAAATCGCGCTTGTAGATCTCGTAGACCAGATGCATCGACAGGTCGTCGAAATAGTCCTCGACCGGATGCGCGCGCTTGGGGCCGTGGCCTTCGCTTTCGTTGAAGCGCGGGATTGCGGCCAGGTCGACGGCATGCGGCGTCTCGATCGCGTCCAGCACCTGCTGCATGCCGTCGTTGAAGGCCTCGGTCCAGAAGATCTGGTTGTAACGCCCGCCGTTCAGGATGAAGGTCGAGACATGCCCCGACATTGCCGACCAGTGGATGTCCGGGTCCATCGGGCGGCGCCAGCGGATGGTGTCGCGGGCAAACAGCAGGAACCGGCGGAAGCTGGCGATCTGGTCGAACTCCTGCTTGCCGTCTTCGCCGCCCACCTCGATCCCGTATTCATAGGCAAGCTTGGGCACCAGGTTGCCGCGGTAGCGGCGGCCGTTGCGCTGGATGCCGCAGATCTTGTCGAAGAAGGAGCTGAGGATGCGGGTGTAGGGATTGCGCACGCAGGTGAAGGCATAGGAGCGGTGCCCCTGCACATTGCGGGTGATCGGCCCCTGGCTGTGCTCCTGCGACCATTTGTGCAGGCCCTCCTTGGCGTCGTGAATGTCACCGTCGAAGAATGTCCCGTGATCGGAGTAATAGAGGATCTGCCCGATCGTCGAGCAGGCGCATTTCGGCACCACCCGGTAGACCACACTTTCACTTTCCGTCATCCAGGTGCCGGGGAACCCCATCCGCTGCCCTCATTTTTATCCGCCGTTCCCTGCAGTCATCGCATATGTTTACCGAAACGGGAACTATCTGGTTTATTCGTGCCTTCAGCCCGCTTATCAAGGGAAACAATTAGGCAAGTCGAGGCGCTCCGTCCACCCTATGGCGAAAATCGCATATATTCTGCTCTGCCATAAAGACCCCGAGGCGATCATCCAGCAGGCTGAGCGGCTGACCGCGGTCGGCGACTACATGTCCATCCATTTCGACGGGCGGGCGGCGCCGGAAGACTACCAGATGATCCGGGATGAACTGGCGGACAACCCGAATGTGACCTTTGCCAGCAAGCGGATCAAATGCGGCTGGGGAGAGTGGTCGCTGGTGCAGGCCACCCTGCACGCGCTCATCAGCGCGGTGGAGGAGTTCCCGCGCGCCACCCATTTCTACATGCTGTCGGGCGACTGCATGGCGGTGAAGACGGCGGAATATGCACATCGCTTTCTGGACGGGCACGACAAGGACTTCATCGAAAGCTTCGACTTCTTCGAAAGCGACTGGATCAAGACCGGCATGAAGGAAGACCGGCTGATCTACCGGCACTTTTTCAACGAGCGCAAGCACAAGCAGCTGTTCTACTGGAGCCACCGGCTGCAGAAGCGGCTGGGGCTGCAGCGCGAAATTCCTTCCGATATCCAGGTGCAGATCGGCAGCCAGTGGTGGTGCCTGCGGCGGCGCACGGTGGAGTGGATCCTGAAATTCATCCGCAAGCGCCGCGATGTCATGCGGTTCTTCCGCACCACCTGGATCCCGGATGAGACCTTCTTTCAGACCCTGGTGCGCCACCTGATCCCGGAACGGGAAATCGAATGCCGCACGCTGACCTTCCTGATGTTCACCGATTACGGCATGCCGGTGAACTTCCACAATGACCACTACGACCTGCTCTTGAGCCAGGACTTCCTGTTTGCCCGCAAGATCAGCCCCGAGGCCAAGGAGCTGAAGTCCCGCCTGGGGCGGCTTTATGCGGCGCAGGGCGTGGACTTCCAGATCTCCAACGAGGGGCGCAGCCTCTACCGGTTCCTGGCCCAGCGCGGCCGCATCGGGCGCCGCTTTGCACCGCGGTTCTGGGAGACCGAAAGCAGCCTCGGGCGCGAACGCGAGCTACTGATCGTGGTCTGCAAGAAATGGCACGTTGCCAAGCGGCTGCTGGAGCAGATCCGCCAGGTGACCAACATCCCCGCCATCGAGTATCTGTTCAACGAGGAAAACACCCCGCTGCCCGACCTGGGCGGCATCCAGACAGCCCTGATGAAGCGCACCCGCCACCGCCGGGCGCTGATGCGGATGCTGTTCGAATACTACGAGACTGATCAGCTGATCATTTGCCTGGATCCCGGCGCCATCGACCTGATGAATGATTTCCATTCCGACCGCTCCTCGACCCGCTTCCTGCACATCGAATGCGAGTTCAGCGATGACTACCTGATCGGCCACGCCCACCGCGTTGGTCTGGCGGGCGAGCGCACGCCGCAGCTGGCGCTGGAACGGCTGCTGCCAACGATCCGGAACGATATCCTGCACGAGGGCGACAGCATCCGCGACGCCGGGTTCAGCCAGCTGTTCCACATGCGCGAGGGCGCCAGCCCGGAGGAAAACGCGGGCCAGCTCGGCGGCTTCCTGAACCTGTCCGGGGACAAGGCGATGGAGATTGCCGCGGCCCGCCACCTGTTTGCCGACTGAGCCGGCTGCCGGTCACGCCGCGGCACAGATTGACAAGCGCGCACCTGTGGCCTCGTCATGTTCAGATGCAGGGATCCGCCCGGGGCGTCCGTGCGCCTGCCCGGCCTGGGCGCAGGCCCTCGAGCACTGAAAGGGGTGATGGATGGCAGACCAGGCGGAACCCAAGGCGGTCTTCCTCACCGGCAGCCTGATGCGGCATGTCACCCGCATGTCGCTGACGGCCAGTATCGGGCTGATGGCGATGTTCGCAGTCGATTTTGTCGACATGGCCTTTATCGCCATGCTGGGCAACGACGCGCTGGCCGCCGCCGTGGGCTATGCGGGCACCCTGCTGTTCTTCACCAATTCGATCAATATCGGCCTGTCGATTGCCGCAGGCTCGCTGGTGGCGCGGGAGCTGGGCGCGGGCCGGCCGGATCAGGCCCGCCATTATGCCACCAGCGTCGCCGCCATCGGGGTCCTGACCGGGCTGGTGATGCCGGTCTTTGTGCTGGCTTATCTGGAGCAGATCCTGACGCTGCTTGGCGCGGAGGGCGAGGTGCTGCGGCTGGCGATGCGCTATGTCTGGATCATCCTGCCGACGATGTGGGTGATGGCGCTGGCGATGACCGGCATGGCGGTGCTGCGGGCCCATGGCGATGCCCGCCGCTCGATGGTGGCGACGCTGTATGGCGGCGGGCTGAACGCGGTGCTGGATCCGCTGCTGATCTTCGGCCTGGGGCTGGGGCTGGACGGGGCGGCCATCGCCTCGGTGCTGGCCCGGGCCTGCATGCTGGTGGCCGCGTTCTGGCCTGCGATCCGGGTGCACCAGGGCTTCATGCGGCCCGCACCGGCCCAGGTTGCCGGCGATCTGCGGGCGATCCGGGCGATTGCGCTGCCGGCGGTTCTGACCAATATCGCCACCCCGGTCGGCAACGCCATTGTCTTGCGCGAGATCGCCCAGTTCGGCACCGAGGCGGTGGCCGGAATGGCGGTAATCGGGCGCCTGATGCCGGTCGCGTTTTCGGTAATCTTCGCGCTGTCGGGCGCCATCGGCCCGATCATCGGCCAGAATTTCGGCGCCGGACAGTTTGACCGTGTCCGCAAGGCCTTTGTAGCCGGCATCACTTTCACCGCGGTCTACGTGCTGCTGATGGCCGCGGTGTTGTTTGCCCTGCGAGTGCCAATCGCGGACTTGTTCTCCGCCACCGGCGAGACCCGCACACTGATCTACCTGTTCTGCGGGCCGCTGGCGCTGGCGCATTTCTTCAACGGGGTGATCTTTGTCGAGAACGCCAGCTTCAACAACCTGGGCCGGCCGGTCTATTCCACCTGGATCAACTGGGGCCGCCACACCCTGGGCACCTGGCCGCTGGCGGTGCTGGGCGGCTACCTGGCCGGCGCGCCGGGGGTGCTGCTGGGCCAGGCCGCAGGCGGGATGATCTTTGCCGCACTCGGCGCGCTGCTGGTGCACCGGGTGCTGCTGGGTCTCACCCAGCCCGCCCCGGTCGATGCCTTTGCGCCGCAGAACCGGCTGCACGCCCTGCTGGGCCGCCGCGGCTGGTAGCGCTTTACCGCCTGGCAGAGCCCGCCAGATGCTCGGCAATCCAGTCGAACACCAGGCTCGGCCCCTGCAGGCGGCTGGAGTAGTCGCGCGACATCACATAGCCCGCATCGCTCACCACCACATCGGGCACCGCCTGCACCAGCGCGCCCTCCTGCAACAGCCTGTCGATCAGCCCCATCCAGCCCAGCGCAATGCCGTCGCCGGACACCGCCGACTGCACCACCATGTCGTAGTTGTTGAAGCTGATGTAGTGCTTCGACCGCTCCCCGGCGATGCCCAGACGGTCGAACCACCCCTGCCAGGTCTGCCACTCCGCCGAGGCCGGTTTCGACAGGCTGAGCAGCTGGCAGTCCAGCAGGCCCGCGGACGAGGCCACCGGGCCATGCTTCTCCAGGTAGGCCGGGCTGCACACCGCCCCGACCCGCTCCTGCAGCAGCATCACATCGCCGTCGCCCATGCTGCTGCGCGGGCCGACGTGGATCTTGATATCGCAATCCTCGCCATAATCGTCCGGCGGCACCTGGCTGGCGAGGATCTGAATCTCGATCTCATCCCCCAGCTCTGCCCGCAGATGCGACAGCCGCGGCAGCAGCCAGAAGCTGGAAAACGCAAAATCCGCCGAAATCCGCACCCTGGGCCGGGACTTGCGTTCCAGCAGCGATGACACGGAATTGCCCATTTGCGTCATCGCCGGGCGCACCACATTCAACAGCCGCACCCCCTCGTTGGTCAGCGACACGCCGCGGTGCCCGCGCCGGAACAGGGCAATGCCCAATTCGGTCTCAAGTCCCTTGATTTTCTGCGAAACCGCCGACTGCGTCAGCCCCAGCGCCTCTGCCGCACCGGTGAAATTGCCATGCCGCGCCACCAGGTCGAAGGTGTGCAGCGCGACCAGGTTGTAGCTCAGCTTCCTATTAATGCTGCTAATGTCATCCATAAATAATTGCCTACTGCAAAAGGCAGAATTTTTATAACAGAAAATGCCCTGCGTAAGTTCTGCTAAAGCCGCAGCCCCGGCGGCATCAACCGGCAGAGCAAGGGAAACAGGGATACTCTATGTCAATCAAACCTCCTCTGACGGATCTGCCGATCGGCACATCCGACCGCGGCTTTTACCGGGGCTTCAGCCAGATCGTCACCATCTCCTCAAAGCTGATGATCGGCGGGCTGGTGGTCTGGGCCATCGCCTTCCCGGAACAGTCGGGCGCGGTGCTGAACTCGATCAACGGCTTCATCCTCGCCTCCTTCGGGGCCTGGTACATCTGGACCGTGGCGCTGTTCGTGCTGTGCTGCATGGCACTGGCGATGTGGCCCACCGCCGGACGGCTCAAGCTGGGGCAGCCCGGCGACCAGCCCGAATTCTCCAACTTCTCCTGGTTTTCGATGATGTTCGGCGCAGGCATCGGCGTCGGCATGCTGACCTGGGCCGTGGCAGAGCCGATCTATCACTGGAACAACAACCCCGAAGTGATCCAGGGCCTCACCAACGGCGGCACCGCGGACAACATCCGCATGGCCTACAAATGGTCTTTCCTGCACTGGGGGCTGGGTGCCTGGGCCTGCTATGCCATTGCCGGGCTGGCGCTTGGCTTCTTCAGCTACCGCCGCGGCCTGCCGCTGACCATGCGCTCGTCGCTGACACCGCTGTTCGGCGCGCGGCTCTCCGGTTCCATCGGCCATACCGTCGACATCGTCGCGGTGGTCGCCACCATCCTTGGCGTCGCCCAGACCCTGGGGTTTGGCGTTGAACAATTCGTCTCCGGCCTCACCCGCATCGGCATTGGCGGGCTGACCAACGAGGGCGGCACCGCCAACACCACCGGCGTCATCGTCGCGATCCTGGTGATCATGCTGGCCTCCACCGCCTCGGCGCTGTCGGGTGTGGGCAAGGGCATCAAGTGGCTCTCCAACATCAACATGGCGCTCAGCATCGCGCTTTTGGGCTTCTTCCTGCTGTTCGGCTCCACCTTCTTTGGCCTGCAGGCGCTGCTGGTCGGGCTCTGGGACTATCTGACCGCCATGCCCGACATGCTGTTCCGGGTCTGGACCGGCGACGGCAACCCGGACAGCGTTGCCTCGAAACTGGAAGGCTGGCAGGGCGGCTGGTCGGTGTTCTACTGGGCCTGGTGGATTGCCTTTGCTCCCTTCGTCGGCCTGTTCCTGGCCCGAATCTCCAAGGGCCGCACCATTCGCGAGTTCGTACTGGGCGCGATGATCGTGCCGTCGCTGATGTGCTTTGTCTGGTTCACCTGGGCCGGCGGCACCGCCATCGACCTGGAGCTGAACGGCGGCGCGGGCGGCCAGATCAGCTCGGCACCCGATGGCGACAAGATCTTTGCCATGGTGCAGTACATGCTGTCGCCCTGGCTGGGCTGGGCGATGTCGGTGATGATCGTGATCCTGCTGATGACCTACCTGGTGACCACGGCCGACAGCGCGGTACTGATCGTCAACACCATCAATGCCGCCGGCGACGAGGGCCCCAAGGCCCGCCCGCACATCGTCTTCTGGGGTGTGGCGCTTGGCGCGGTGGTGACGGCGCTGTTGCTGGTCGGCGGCCTCAAGGCGATCCAGACCGCGATGGTGATCGGCGCCCTGCCGTTTTCGCTGGTGATGGTTCTGCAATGCGCCGCCCTGATCAAGGCGATCTACAATGACGGCCGCCGCGCGCAGGCGGGCCTGGCCACCGCCATCACCCAGGAACCGGCTGAATAAGGATCTCCCCCGGCGGATGGCTGCGGACGGGCAGCGCAGCCATTCGCCACTTTACAACCTCCTCCGCTCCTTCATGCTAGGGGCGGACGCCTTCAACCAAAGGACCACAAAAATGACCAGATACTACAACAGGGAAACCCTTCACCCCGCAGTGCGGATGCATGCGGAGGAAGTTGCACAACACAAGCTGGACCGGCGCGAGTTCCTGAGCCGCGCAACCGCGCTGGGGGTGACCGCCTCTGCCGCCTACGGCATGATCGGCCTCAGCCAGCCGGTGCAGGCGGCGGCCAATGTCCAGGAAGGCGGCACCATCCGCATCCAGCAGGTGGTGCGTGCGCTGCTCGACCCGCCGCTGTTCAACTGGCCGCAGCTTGGCAACCTGGTGCGCGGCTACATGGAATACCTGGTGCAGTACAACGCCGACGGCACCTTTGAACCCCGCCTGCTGGAAAGCTGGGAGGTCAACGAGGACGCCACCGAATACCTGCTGCACATCCGCCCCGGCGTGCACTGGAACGACGGCCGCGGCACCCTGACCGCCCAGGATGTGGCCTACAACTTTGCCCGCTGGTGCGACGGCAAATGGGAAGGCAACTCGATGGCCGCCCGCATGGGTTCGCTGCAGAACGAGGCCGGCGACGGCCCCGCCGAAGGCTCGCTGGAGGTGGTGGACGAGCTGACCCTCAAGGTGAAGCTCACCCGCCCCGATATCACCATCATCCCGGCGGTGACCGAATACCCCGCCGCCATCGTGCCGGACGGCTGGTCCGGCGACCCGGGCGCCGACCCGATCGGCACCGGTCCCTACAAGCTGGTCGAATACGAGGTCGGCGTGAAGGCGGTGCTGGAGAAGAACCCGGATCACCAGTGGTGGGGCGAAGGCGCCCATCTGGACCGGATCGAGTTCATCGACTTCGGCACCGACGGCGCCACCCACCTGTCGGCGGCGGAGTCCGAAGAGATCGACATGGTCTATGAAACCGTGGGCGAATACGTCGACATCTTCACCTCCATCGGCTGGAACGTCAGCGAGTCGGTCTCGGCCAACACCCTGGTGCTGCGCACCAACCGCGACGCCGAGGTGGACGGGAAACAGCCCTACGCCGACGCCCGCGTCCGCCGCGCCCTGGCGCTGGCCTGCGACAACGCGGTGCTGCTGGAGCTCGGCTATGACGGCCGCGGCACCCTGGCGGAAAACCACCATGTCTGCCCGATCCACCCGGAATACGCCGACATCGGCGCCCCGGTGCGCGACGCAGAGGCTGCACGCCAGCTGATGGAAGAGGCCGGGATGCTCGACTTCGAGCATGAGCTGATCTCCATCGACGACGACTGGCGCCGCAACACCACGGATGCGCTGGCGGCGCAGATGCGGGATGCGGGGCTCAAGGTCAAACGCACGGTGCTGCCCGGCAATACCTTCTGGAACGACTGGGACAAGTACCCGTTCAGCTCCACCGACTGGGGCCACCGCCCGCTGGGGGTGCAGGTGCTGACACTGGCCTACAAGACCGGCGTTGCCTGGAATGAAACCGGGCTGGCCAGCGCCGAGTTCGATTCCATGCTGGAAGCCGCTTCGGCCATTGCCGACGCCGACACCCGCCGCGGCCACATGGAGAACATCGAGAAGTTCCTGCGTGACGACGGCACCATCATCCAGCCCTACTGGCGGTCGCTCTACCGCCACGCCCGCCCGGGTGTGATCGGCGCCGACAGCCACCCGATCAATGAAATCCACGTGCACAAGCTGGCACTGGAAGCCTGATCAGGGGCTGAAAGAAGAAAAGGGCGCGCGCCACACCGGCGCGCGCCCCTTTTTATGGCCAGATCTTTTATGGTCAGATCGCGACCTCGACCCGGCCGATCGGGTTGGAGCAGCAGGCCAGGATATACCCCGCCTCCACATCCTCTTCCGAGATGCCGCCGTTGTGGACCATATGCACCTCGCCCGCGGTTTTCTTGACCTTGCAGGTGCCGCAGATGCCGAAGGTGCAGCCCGACGGGATGTTGAGGCCCGACGCCTTGGCCACCGCCAGCACCGTGTCGGTCTCGGTGCAGTTTGCGGTCACGCCCGACGCGGCAAAGGTGATCTCGGCCGCCGCGGTCTCCTCGGGAACCACATCGTCCAGCTCCGGCGCATCGGCCTCGGTCTCCACCGGCGCGCCAAAGCTCTCCTGGTTGTAGTTCTCCATGTCGAAGCCCAGGCCGTTCAGCATGTCGCGCACCGCCTGCATGAACGGATCCGGCCCGCAGCAGTAGACTTCCCGCTCCAGGTAGTCGCCGGCGATGATCCCCAGCATGATCTGATTGAGCTGGCCGCGGTAGCCGGTCCAGACCTGATAGGGATCGTCCTCTTCCACCACGAAATGCAGCTTGATACCGGGCACCCGCGCCGCCATGCCTTCCAGCTGGCGCCGCGCGATGATCTCGCTGGGGCGCTTGGCGCAGTTGATGAAGCAGACGTCGGGCGACTGGCCGCGGTCGAACAGATACTGGGTCATCGACAGGCTCGGCGTGATGCCGGAGCCTGCAGAGATGAACAGGAACTTGCCGTTCGGACGCTTGGGCAGGGTGAACACGCCTGCCGGGCCGGACGCCTTGAGGAACATCCCCGGTTTCAGGTGGTCCAGCATCCAGCGGGTGCCGATGCTGTCCGCCTGCGCCTTCACCGTCACCGAGATCGACAGCGGCCGCGACGGCGAGGAGCTGATGGTATAGGTCCGCCAGACAGTCCCGCCCGGCACCGGCAGCTCCAGCGTCAGGAACTGGCCCGGCTGGTATTTGAACCACGCGCCGGACGGCGCGCGGAAGCTGAAGGTGGCGGTGTTCGGCGCCTCCGGCACGACCGAGACGCATTCCAGCATCTCGTCGTCCTTCCACGCCAGGGTTTCGTCCAGCGTCTCGAAGTTGGCCTGCAGTCCCATGCGCTTACTCCGCTGCGATCAGGTGGCGGCCGGTCAGCGCGCGGGTCAGGTGCCCGGCATACCAGTTGGAGAACTGGATCACGCCGCTTTCCTGGATTTCCGAGTACGGGCCGGGCTCATAAGCGGGCGAGTTGATGCCCTGCTGGTTGTCCTCCACCACGATGCGGTCCTCGTCATTGGTCGCGACCCAGACCTCGGTCAGCCGCTTCAGGTCATAGTCCTGGCCCTCGACCGCATCCTTGTGCACAAGCCACTTGGTGGTGACTTCGGTCTCGGTCGGGCTGATCGGGGTGACGCGGAACACAATCGAATGATCCGGCAGGAAGTGGTTCCAGGTGGTCGGGTAGTGGAACTTCAGGAGCGTGCCCGCATCGGCAAACGGCACCCGGCCCAGCTTCTTGGCCACCGCCGCCTTGCCGTCCATGGTATAGCTCTCGGCGCCCTCATTGAGCGGCATCCGCGCCACGCGGTACTGGCCGCGCGCGTCGATCTTGAACTGCGCCGGGATGCCCGCGCCTTCGATGCGGTCAAAGTGCTTCTGCAGGTGCGCCGGGGTCTCGCCGCCTTCGATGCCGGTGACGGACGGATCCTCCGGGAAGGTCCGGCACAGCGACGGGTGGTTGCCGCCGCAGTGATAGCACTCGCGGTTGTTCTCCCAGACCAGCTTCCAGTTGCCGTTCTCGATGATCGAGCTTTCATAGGCGACCTTGGCGTTGGCCAGGTCATGCGGCTCCAGATAGGGACGCGCGACCTCGGCAAAGGCGTCGAAATCCGGCGCCTCTTCCGCCAGGCAGATATAGATCAGCCCGGCCAGGTCACGGCAGTGCACCGGCTTCAGCCCGTGCTTGGAGGCATCGAAATCCGGCCCCATGTCGCGCGCCCACAAGAGCGAGCCGTCCAGCTCGTAGGTCCACTGGTGGTAGGGGCAGACCAGCTTGGGCGAATTGCCCTTCTTCGCCTTGCACACAACCGAACCGCGGTGGCGGCAGGCATTGTGGAAGGCGCGCACCTGGCCATCGGTGCCGCGCACGATGATGACGTTGTAGGCGCCGACCTGATGGGTCACGAAATTGCCGGCTTTCGGGATCTCGCAGGCAGGAATGGCAAACAGCCACTCGCGGTAGAAGATCTGCCGCATGTCCAGATCCAGAACGCCCGGATCGGTATAGAACGCCTGTTCCAGGGAATAGTTTTTCTGACGGGCCACCAGTTTGGCCAGAATGTCGCTGTCCTGAAGCATCTGCTTCTCTCCTTTGCCGCATCCCCGCGGCAGGTTGGCTTGGCTGCGGGCATGGATGGAGAGATTGCAGGCCACGCGCCTGCAACCGCCCCGCCGCCGCCCGCGGTTGACGTTTTTAGGGCAAGGCTGGTTTCCGGACTGTCCCGGGGCCATTCGGCGGCGGGGCCTGGCACCTTCCCGAAGCCATTGGCTTCAGTGGTTTTTTGCCATGCCTTGCCCGGGGTCACCGTTGCGGGGGCAGTGCCGGAGTTTCACCAGCTTCCCAATTCTCCGCCCCGAAGGGCGGCACCTTGCTGAGGCGGAAATTGCCCTATTCCCAGGCTATCGGCGGAGACAAATCCGACCCGCCAAAACCGGAAAAAGACATGCATATTATCCCCGCTCCAAGCCCGCTTCCGGCGCAAAATCTCAAACCGGCACTCGCCAGTCTGTTTGCGGCAAAGCACTGATCTGCGGCGCCTTTGCCTCCGAATCGGCCAGACGCACCGATTCGGCAGGCGGGGAACAGCGGCCGCGCCGGGCCGTGCCGCGGAATTCACCTCTTGCCGCGGCCCCTGCCCCGCGGGCAATAATTGCCCGGTATTCCAAGACCTTTCACCAACCCCGCGTGACCAGAAAGGGCCGCCCATGCCCGGACCAAAGACAGACAGCAGCGCTAAGACCATGATGGCCGTCGTGACCACCGGAAACGGCGGCTATGACAAGCTCGAGTACAAACCCGTGCCGATCCCGGAGCCCGCAGAGGGGGAGCTTCTGCTGCGGGTTCTTGCCGCCGGTGTGAACAACACCGAAATCAACACCCGGCTCGGGTGGTATTCCTCCAGCGTGACAACGGACACCGCCGCGGCAGCCGGCCACCAGGAAACCCAGGCTGAGCACAAGGCCGACGGCGGCTGGAACCAGGCAACCCCCTTCCCCCTGATCCAGGGCACCGACTGCTGCGGCGAGGTTGTTGCGGCCGGCCCAGGCACCAGTCAGGCCCTAACCGGCAAGCGGGTTCTGGTGCGCCCCTGCATACGCCCCAATGGCTACGGCGTGATGGACAACGTCTGGATGGCCTCGGACTTTGACGGCGCCTTTGCCCAATATGTCAAAGTCCCCGCCACCGAGGTGTTCCCCGTTGACTGCGCCTGGTCGGACGAGGAGCTGGCGACGATCCCCTGCGCCTACGGCACATCTGAAAACATGCTGCACCGCGCAAACGTCCAAGCTGGCGAGCTGGTGCTTGTGACCGGCGCCTCCGGCGGTGTTGGCTCGGCCACCGTGCAGCTGGCCAAACGCCGCGGCGCCCGGGTGGCGGCGGTCACAAGCCAGGGCAAGATGGATCAGCTGCGGCAGCTAGGCGCGGACGTAATCCTGGACCGGGGCAGCGACCTGCTTGCGGAACTGGGCGGGGAAACCGTGGACGCCGTTGTCGACAACGTGGCGGGAGAAGGCTTCCCGCAGATGCTCAAGCTGCTGAAACGCGGCGGCCGCCTGGTGTCCAGCGGCGCCATCGCCGGGCCGGTTGTCGATCTGGACATGCGGGACATGTATTTGAAGGACATAACCCTGATCGGCTGCACCGCCTGGGACGAGCCGGTGTTTCCAAACCTGATCTCATATATCGAGCGCGGCGAAATCCGGCCGCTGGTCGCCAAGGTCTTCCCGCTCAAGGACATCGCCAAGGCACAGCAGGAGTTCCTGGAGAAAACCCACTTCGGCAACTTCGTTCTGGTGCCGCCGCAGGATTGACCCGCCAGCCCTTTCAGGACCAATGAAAAAGGCCGCCCAGTCGGCGGCCTCTCCTCACTTCGACTTCCAGCTGTCCAGCCAGCGGCGGAACCGGCCTTGCCGCTCGGCAATCGCATCGCCCGCGGCATAGAGGCTGTCCTCGGCGCTTTCGATCATCGGGTCGATCCGCGCCCGCCGGAACCGGCGCCAGCGCACATAGATGGCCCACAGGACCGCAACCAGCAGCACCAGGAAGATGATGCTGAACCAATTGGTTGGCTTGTCCTCCGGCCCCGCCACCGGCTTGATCGACACCGCATTCGGGAAGATCGACAGGAACTCGTTGCGCCAGCCGTAGTGCATCACCGCCACCCACTCCGGATTGGCCTTGGTCGAGATGCTGTCATTGGCGTCCGTATACAGGTTCGCCGTGTCGAACTTGAAATAGGGCGGCCAGTTCCAGCCGGTGTCCTCGTTGCGGTAGACAATGGCGCGGCCGCTGGGGCGCACCCCCTGGATGAATTGCACATCGCGGTTGATCAGCTCCGCCGACTGGTCATCCGGCTTGGACCAGAAGATGCGGGTCCAGTCATTCAGCTCCTGCCGCTCCTCATAGGTGTTGACGATGCGCACCACGTCGTATTGCGGCAGCGTGTAATGCAGGAAGGCGCCGAACAGCACCCAGAAGGTGATCAGGAAGGCCCATTTGATGAAACGCACGGGGCAGCTCCTCACATGAAGTTAATGACATAGACCAGAAGCGCGATGGCTCCCAGCGGAACGATATAGACCAGGAGGATCAGCTTGCGCCGGAACGAGCGGTCATACTGCCTCAGCCCCCGCTGGATGAAGGCCGCGCGGTCGCCGGTCAACCCCTTGTCTTTCCAGCGCCGTTTCAGTTTCGCCCGCCGCACCTCGCGCGAGTAGAGCGACACCGCGCCATAGACCACGGTCAGCACCACCAGCAGGATCAGGACAAGGCGGATAAAGCCGAACATCTATGCTGCCTCTTGGTTACTTGTTTCCAGTTTCTCTTGTTGGGCACCAAACAGAGGTTCGCGCCCGGTCCCGAGGGTGGGCGTTTCACGCCCGCCGTCGTGCTGAAAGCACGCCTCCGGCGTGACGGGGGCGGGGACGGGCGCGAACCGGGCTGCAAGCAGCCCGGAAAGTGGTGTTTCCCTTAGACAGGATCATATCAGCGCCCCCTGACCCGGTTCACAGCCCCCCAGGGGCCAACCCGCTCCACCAGCCCCTGGCGCCGGTTCCGCGGCAGCTTCGGCATCCGCCCCTCCATATCCGGCTCATGCCCGAACAGCGCCTCCCGCGCCCCGGCCTTGTCCACCGCATACTCCCGCGCCAGGAACTCCGCTGCATAGGCCTTCTTGGTCTCCGGCCAGCCGCGGTACTGGCGGTAAAATTCCTCCTTGTGGCAGATGAACAGCTGGCGGAAATCATGCGGGCACAGCTCCGCCAGCAGCATGTTGACCAGATCCCGCTCCGGCGTGTCCGCCGCCCGCAGGGAATAGAAATAGGCCGGATGGTCCGAGCGGATCCGCGGCCACTTGCCGCCCCCCTCGGCCCAGCGCACCAGCGCCGCCAGCCCCTCGAACTCCGCCGGCAGCTCATCCGCATGGCGCGCCGCCATCCGCCGCAGGTCCGATCGCGACAGGCCCGACAGGTCCCGCCCCTTCTCCGTCAGCACCGACACGGCAAGGAACCCCATCTTCTGCCGCAGGATCGCCGCGCCATCGACGCCGCGCGCCCGGATCACCGGCTCCGCCAGGCCGTTCAACTCCAGGAACCGGGCAATCGCATTGCGCTCGCCCAGATCGAACACATGGCGCAGCGGCACCCCCTCGGGCTTTACACCGCTGGCAATCACCGCCGGGTGTTCCACCCCCTGAAACACATACAGCCCGCCAAAATGCGCGGTCCAGAAGTTCGACTGCTCAAAGACCTCATGCTCCAGATGCACCGGATTGCGGGTCACATCGCCGGTCTGTTCCGCCGTCGCGATCATCTCCCCGATCAGCGCATCGTCAAACCAGGCATCCTCGCCGGTCTTGAACCGCTCCACCAGCTCCGCCAGGTGGTCCGCATAGCGCAACGTGCCCTTGGTGGTATCCGCCTCAATCCGCACCTGCCGGATGTCGAACAGCTTGGCGGGTGAGGACACCTCAAACACCGAATTCACCAACTCGCCTGCGACCGCATCCGTCGCCGTCAGCGCAAACAGCTGGCGTTCATTGACCTCGATAAACCGCCGCAGAATGTCCCGGCTGGTGGAGAATTTCACGTGCAGCAGCGGGCAGCGCTTCTGCTCGGTGCTGAGCAGAATGAACTGCCGGTTCACCCCCGCATGGTTCAGATAATGATCATCCCCCAGCTCATCCCCGATCTCCGGCGAAAACCCCGAGATATCGACGTGGAAATCCGTCAGAGCCGTGGTCTTGCCGGTCAGATGCTTCAGCGCGCGGTTATACCGCTCCACCAGCGCGGGCGAGGCCACATGGAAGAGATTGCCGAACATCAGGCCATGCTGGATGAGGCGTTTCATTGGGCAGCCTCCAGTTTTTCAGCGACAACATCCTGAAACCATCGGTCTGTATTTACCACTTGCTGTAAGTGCAAAGTTAGCTTCTCCAAACCGATATTTCTTAACCGTTTTGTTTGCTCGTCACTCAACCTCTCTCTAATCTCATCCACTTCACGCAACTCAGATAGCAAAAATTCGTAGTAAGTCTTTGAAGTTGGCTTACTTATAGCAAGGTCAGCTCGTTCCCATTCAGAAATTTCCGTCACAAAACGGCTAATACTATTGGAGGCGCTTCTAATGTAAAAGTCAGAACTAAAGTCTTCCAATGGGTTCCAGGGCGACGGGAACAACTGCATTTCGTGCGGGGACGAATAAGTCTCATGGCCTCCTAAATGGGACCAAGTTCCTCCGCGAGCAGTCTCTTCTTCGAGTTTTTGAACAATCCATTCCAGTTGCCGGTCCAGAAGTCCTTCCGCCCGCTGCTCATCTCTTTGTCGTTGTTCGTCCTCGAAAACTGCAGCCTGTTTTTCTAACACTTCGGCTTGAGCACTCTGCGCGTCCGCCATCTTCTCAAACTCTTCACGCTGTTCGCGTAGTTCGGTTGCTTGAAACAGCACAGCAACAACGACCCAAACAAATGCCAAGCTTCCAGCAACGCCAGCTAGAGTATCGCCCATCTCATTTGGTGTTGCTTGCTGCAAATATTGCCACTTGCTCGCAAACTCATGCCCGTCCGCTACAACTGGAAATGTCAGAGACCACGAAAAGAGACCAAGCACCGCGAAAGTAACGACAACGCCCGCAACAAACGACCATTCGGTCCAAATCGACTTTGTTCGTTCAGCCATTCAAACCTCCCCGCCCGAGGCGCTTGCGGCTCGGGCAGCGCCCGTCCGCCCCCCCTGGGCGGGCGCTCCGCTTCCGCCCGCGGACAGGCTCTGCCCTTGTGTTGTGCGAGACAGTCACCCCTGCCCCTCCAAGTACCTTCTCTTGGCCTCTTCCTGCCGCCCGAAATCGCGCACCATGTTTTCAATCGCTACCTCATCAGACTTGTCGGCATAGCGGAACTCGCTGTCGGCGTAGCGGTTGATCTCCTGGATCACCATGCCGACCGTGATGGGCACCCGCAGCTCGGCAATCATCGCGGATTTGGCCTCGTAGTCCTTGAACAGGAACAGCTCCGGGTTCTCCATCCATTCATCCGGCAGCTCGAAGTCCATCGCCCGGACCTTGACCGCATCGGTGATGTTCTTGATGGCACGGCCGGTAAACCGCTCATCCGCAGCCTGGATCGCCTTCAGATAGGTGCCGAGCTTGGCCAGATCATCCAGCGCGCCGATCTGGTCGTGCACCCGGCCAAAGACCTCCATCAGCCCCGGCTCCTGCGGCCGGTTGTGCGCCTCGAATGACCGCGCGACGGCCTTCTTGATCTCCTGCGCGCCATAGAGGTCATGTTCACCCAGCGGGATCGCATGGTTCTTGCCCATCAAGAGCGTCAGGATGTCGATGTAATCCTCCCGCGTCTGCGGCCCGTCCACCAGGAACCGCGCCCCGGCCCGCTGGCGCAGCGCGTCGTCCACATTCTCCGGGTAGTTGGAGAACATGCCGAAGGTGCAGTTGCCGCGCACCACGGTATTGGCGCCGGCAAAGGCCTCCATGAACACCGCCGTCACCTCCTGCTGGCCGGCGGAGGACTGCCGGTCGCCGCGCTTGCCCGCAATCTGGTCGATATCGTCGATGGTGCCAAAGCCGATCACGCCCGGATCAATCACATTCTGAATGAACGATTTGGCGTTCTGCCCCGACTTGCCCTGGTAACTGTCGATATTGTCGATGCCGAAATTCTGGTAGCGGAAGGGGTAGCCTGCGTTCTGGCAATAGTCGTGGATCAGCCCCGCCATCATCTGGATCAGGGTCGTCTTGCCGGTCCCCGGCTTGCCGTCGCCCATAAAGGTGAAGATGAAGCCGCCCATCTCGGCAAACGGGTTCAGGCGGCGCTCGAAGTCATAGGCCATCAGCATCTTGGCCAGCCGCATCGCCTGGTACTTGGCGATATGGTTGCCAACCACCTCATGCGGCTTCTTGAACGCCATCGTCAGGGTGGTGGACTTCGCCTTGGCCGCCGGTTCAAAGCCATTGATGGTCAGGTCATCCGCCTCCACCCGCCAAGAAGCCGCGGTGAACGCCTCCAGCCGCGGCGCGTTTTGCGCCCGCAAGGCCGCCTTCTCCATCAGTTGCTCCGCATAGGCCGCCGCAGCCGCGATCAGATGCGCATCATCGGGCGCATGCAGCGCCAGCTTCTGGTCCAGCTCCCACAGCGCCCCGTGCAGGGCAAGCGGCGCATTGTCGGTTAGCAGCTCCTCCGCCTCGCCCACCTCGGCCTGCGCCTCGGACCCGTGCGGCGCCAGCAGATAGGCGGTGGCATTGGCAAACACATGCGCCGCAATCAGCGCCTCCGCCGCCAGCAGCCCGGTGAACTCCCCCTTGCGCGCCGCATCCAGCGATCCGGCCAGATTGGCCCGTTTCAGATCAGCCAGACCGGAGACATCCGCATAAGCCTCCGCCATCGCCAAGGAGACCGCCAGCGCCCGGCGCAAGGCGTGCTGCAAGGTCGCCTGCAACGGAGAGGTCAGCGGGTCCTCCCCATCCGCCGCCTCGATCCGGGCAATCAGATGCACCCCTTCGGGCCGCGCGGTGGAGCGCGTCACCAGCCCCGGCGTGGTCGAGCGGAAGCGGCGGCTGCGGGCAATCCCGGGCGAGCGCTCCGGCGCCTGTGCGACGGCCTGCGGCTTGGCAATGCGCGGGGTATGATCGAACCCTTCCAGCATCGCCGCCGCGGCGGCGTAATGCTTGCGGATATCCTCTTCCCGCAGCTCCATCTGATTGCCTGAAATGCTCATCTCACCCTCTCAATCCGTAGCCAGCGGGCCGAAATTCACCCGCGCTTCTTCTTTGCCAAAATACTCCCGCCGGAGGCTCCCGCACTCACACCACGCGCAAGCGTCAATACCGCAGTACCTGCCCCGCCTCGCTCACCACGAACTTCTGCACATCGCCGAACCCGGGCGGGTCCAGCTCGGCCAGCACCTGAAAGGGGCGCTGCGGCAGAATGATGGCGCGCTGCGTCCGCGTGGCCCCGGTATCGGCGCCGCGGCCGCCAAAGGGGTCGAGCGCAAAGATCTCCCGCTCCACGGTGCCGAACCAGCCCGCGCGCTCCTCGCGCACCTCCTCGCTTTCAAGCTCCTCCAGCGTCCAGGCCAAGGCCCAGTCCTGGCCCTCGGGCGCCTCCGCCTCCTCCAGCACCCGGTGCAGCGGCCCGGACTGCTCGGTATAGGCGGAGGAATACATCGGCCCGACGTGGTAGCGGCGCAGATGCTTGGGGTGGAGATCGCCGAAATCTTCGTCAAACCCCTTGGCGATGGTCACCAGCTTCAGACCGGCCAGCGCCTGCGCCATCAGATGCGCCTGCACCTCGGGCCAGCGGCGCTCATCCTTCGGCAGCGCCACCTTGCCGCTGTCCTCCAGCTCCATCAGGTAGATCACCGGCAGGTTCACCTGGCTGTCATAGGCCGCCCAGTGCAGCAGGAACCGCCGCCGCCGCTCACCGATGTTTTCCAGCCATTCGCATTCGGGGTCGTTCTGGGTCCAGAACAGCTGCCCCTTCAAGAGCTCCTGGTAATACAGCCGCTGCGACAGGGCGAATTGCAGCTTCGACGGCACCGCCCGGTCCGAGATGATGGTGCGCACCATATCGTCCTTCAGCTGCTCTTCGGAGGCCATATTGGCCAGATGCCGCTTCGCCTGCAAAGCGTCATTGGCCATGGTCATCAGCTCTGCTGCCACCGGAAAGCCGCTGTCGCGCTTGTCCATCGCCAGGCTGCCAAAGAAGCGGCCCGTGTCGCGGCCGGCCATCAGGTATTTCATAGAGAGCGCACGGAAGGTGAAGTTGAGCCGCATGAGGTAGGCGGTCAGCACCTTCACATCGGATTTGCTGAGCCGCCCCTCCGCCTGCATCGCCGCCGCCACCCGCGTGAGATGCCGGATAATGGTCTCAAACTTCCGGAAATAGCGGCGCGAGGCGAAGGTATCGGCGAGGCCCGTGTGGTCGCGGGAGGGATCGGTCATGGCCGCAGACCTTCTTCTTCGGACGTGCCGCCTGCGGCACGGGCAGCGCCCGTCCGCCCCCCCGGGCGGGCGCTACGCGTCCACCTGCGGCCGGGCCCCGCCCTGTGTTGCTCACAAAAGACCATCAAGGATGATCACCCCCCATAGAGGTTCTTGTCGTGCTTCTCGACAATCGCGGCAAACCGGCGGGCAAAGCGTTCGTCCGCCTTGGCCTTCTTCTCCAGCACGTCGCGGGCAAACACCATGTTGCCCTCATGCGCTTCCAGCATGTCGGCCATCTTCTGGTTGGTCGCGGTGCCAATCGCCGCCATCGCGGTCTGGGCTTCCTTGTCGGTCTGCACGCCGATCTCGTTGATCCGGTGCGCCACATCCTGCTGCTGCGCGGTCTTCAGCGATTTGGTCAGCGCATCATACAGCACCACCCGCTGCTGGGTGTCGGTCTGCAGCTTGTTGATCAGCACCATCTGCGTCGCCGCCTGGTTCTGCAGGCTGTCGACCCAGGTCTTGCCCTTCTCGATATAGCGCTCCAGCGTCTGCGACTTGGCGAGCTTCACCTGCTCGTCCTGCACCAGCGCGTTGTACTTGGCGTTGAGCTCGGCCAGCTCGGTCTCCAGCTTGGTGCGCGCGGCGGCGTCCTGCTCGACCGAGATCTTGTTCTCCAACGCGATGATCTGCGGGTCCAGCCCGACAATCTCAGCCCGCACCCCCTCCAGCTCCTGCACGGTGAACTCGCGGTCGTCCAGCGTGGCAGTCAGGTTCACCTGCACCTTCTCGCGCTGCTCTTCCAGTGTTGCCAGCTGGCCCTCCAGCAGCTTCACGATCACGTCGGACTTGGCAATCAGGTCCTGCAGCTTGTCGTCGATATTGGCGGTGCGCATCCGCTCCTGGCGCATCGAGTCCGACTTGCCCTTGGAGAAGAAGCCGACAAAGCTCTCCCAGCCGGTCTTCGACCGCATCTCGTCAAAATCCTTGGAGAACGCTGCCGTCACATCATCCAGCCCCATAATCAGCTCGGCGATATTGGCGTTCATCACCTCGGTGTGCGCGTGCACATCCTCCAGCGTCGCGCTTTCAATGTCGATGCTGGCATCCTCACCCGCCTCGATCTTGCTGCGCGCCGTTTCGATCCGCGAGGTCAGCGCCTCGATCCTGGCCTGGGAGTCCCGGACCTTTTCCTGGCTCTCCGCCACCATCCTGTCAAATTGGGAAACACTCATAGTATCCGTTCCTCCCTCTCAAATGCCTGATCTTGATATGGGGATGTAAAGTTCTTTTACATCCCTTGGAGCGGCTCAATTCCGCCCCCTTTGCAAGCACTGTTGCAGAGAGGCCGCACAAAGAAAACCCCCGGGGAAACCCGGGGGCTGTTTCGCGCAAAAGGGGCAGCGTTACATGGTCTGCTGCTTGCCCAGCACCAGAAAGGTCATCATGCCGAAGGGCGGGATATTCTCCTGCTGCTCGACGCTCAGCCCGTCCTCCTGCAGCACCGTTTCCAGCGCAAAATCGGAATGCCAGCCGATCACATTGGCCAACGGCGCCGAGAGCTTCTCCAGCGAGGCCCGGACCCCCTTGCCGCTCTTGAAGTGATTGGTGATCACCACCTTGCCGCCGGGTTTCAGAACCCGCGCGATCTCGCGCATCACGCGCTCCGGCTCGGGCACGACGGACAGCACATGCATGGCCGCGACGGTGTCAAAGGAATTGTCCGGGAAATCCAGCTGCCGGGCATCCATCTGCCGCAGCGCCTCCACCTGGGTCAGCCCCATCTCCCGCACCTTGGCTTGCGCCTTCTTCAGCATGTCATGGCTGAAATCGATGCCGGTCACCTGCAGGTGCGGCGCATAATGCTGCAGCGACAGCCCGGTGCCGACGCCAACCTCCAGCACCTTGCCTTCCCGGGAATTGATATAGCGGGTTGCGCGGCGGCGGCCCGAGCGCGTCACCGCGCCAAAGGTCCTGTCATACACCGGCGCCCAGCGCGCGTAAGATTCCTCTACTGCCTTGATATCCAATTCGTCCCTCCCCTTGGACGTCCCGGGCTAGCGCTTCGGCTTGGAAACCAGCCCCCAAATCACCATAGCAACATAACCGACGCATAGCACAACCAGCACCGTCCATGCATAGGTCAACAGTGCCGCAGCCAAGAAGGCAAAGCCCACCAGCAGGTATTTGACATGCTCGCGGGAGATCTTCATCGCCTTGGGCGACCAGGTCTGGATGTGGCTGATCATCAGCAGGCCGACCACCACCATATGCAGGCAGATCAGCAGTTCCGGCAGCACCATCGCCCCGTCAAAGGCGAAGGAGACAAACATCGGCAGCATCGCCAGAAACGCCCCGGCCGGCGACGGGATGCCTTCGAAATAGCCGCTGCGCCCCTTCGGCTCCTCCTCCGATTTGCTGCCGACATTGAACCGCGCCAGCCGCACCACGCAGCAGACCGAGAACACCAGCACCGAAATCCAGCCCACGCCGCGCACGTCCTGCAAGGCCCAGAGATAGATCACCATCGGGGTCGCCACCCCGAAATTCAGGAAATCGGCCAGCGAGTCGAGCTCCGCGCCCATCTTGCTCTCGCTGTGCAGCGCCCGCGCCAGCCGCCCGTCCAGCCCGTCCAGCACCGCAGCCAGCAGGATCAGCATCACCGCCAGCGTGTAATTGCCGTAAACCGCAGCGCGGATCGCCGACAGGCCCGCACAGATGGCGCCGATGGTCATCATGTTCGGCATCAGCTGGATCAGCGCGAATTCGGATTTCTTCTTTTCCGGGGCGTCATACATGGCGTTGGCTCTTTCTTCCTCGCGGGGCGCGTGTGTGCCACGGCAAGAGGGTAACATCTGGGCTTGCTATGCCGTGGCGCACATATGCCCCAAGACCCGCCCCGGCGCAACGGTCGTGCCCGCCGTGCGGGATCAGCCCTCGTTCAGTGTGGTGAAAAGCTGTCCGGAAACCGCCAGCCGCCGGGGCAGCTGCACCTTCCGGACGCGATGACAGGACATTCGCGCAGACCGCGCGCCTCCTTCACCATTTGTTAGATGCCCATGACGATTATGCCATTCAGCGGCATTTGCTTCAAATGAGGAAAAATAAAAGTTGCTTGAACGACAAACACCTGATCCGGCTCAAGAATCCTGCCATCAAAGAACCCAGGACGCAGAAAGACTCGTCCAGACCGCAAAATCCGAACCCCTGACCGATGGCGGCATCCGGACCTCACAGCTCCTCTCCGAAGCGCTCACCATTGATCCCTGCCACCACCAAGCGCAGGTCTTGCAGGAACGGCTCCACCAGACATTTGTCCCGCGCTGGCATTTTCCGATGCTCGCGGACAAGGCGCGCAACAGCGCCTACGCCCAGGCCATCGAGGCCAAGGTGAAGCCCGGTGACGTGGTTCTGGACATCGGCTGCGGCGCCGGCCTGACCGCCATGCTGGCTGCGCGTACGGGCGCGAAACATGTCTACACCTGCGAGCAGCAGCCGCTGATCGCCCAGGCCGCCACGCAGGTCATCGAGGCAAACGGCCTGAGCGACCGCATCACTGTCATCCCGAAATGGTCGCATGAGATCGTCGTCGGCGCGGACATTCCAGAGCAGGCAGATGTGGTTATCTCGGAAATCGTCGATACCGTTCTGCTGGGCGAAGGCGCCCTTGCGACCCTTACCCATGCCATGTCTGCACTTGCCAAACCGGACGCCCGCGCGATCCCGGAGCGCGGAACCTTGCTGGCCCAGCCGGTGGAAAGCCCCGGCCTCCTGAACCTCTGGCGGCCGCATGAGGCCGAGGGTTTCGACCTCAGCGCCTTCCACCATTTTGCCCGCGTGGCGCAGCTCACCCCGAACGATTTCGAGGCTTGCAAGCTTCGCTCCTTGGGCCCGGCGGCAGAGCTGTTCGCGTTTGACTTCACCCGGCCAAACATCAATCCAGGGCGCACCACAGCGGATCTCGCCTGTGCCGCCGCAGGCACCATCCATGCGGTCCTGGTCAGTTTCGAAATGGACCTGGCCCCCGGCATCCAGGTGTCGAACGGAGTGAACTCCGGCGGCCATTGGGGGCGGACCGCCTACCTGCTGGACCATCCGCATCTTGCGGCACCCGGGGACCGCCTGCGCGTGACCGCGCAGCACGATGCCTCCCAGCTCAGCCTGTCCGTGCAGGATGCTCTGCCCCGCGCCGCGGAGCAGACCACCGCAACCCTGTGGATGACCCGCGGATGGAACGCGCACCGCCAGCTGCTGGCCGACGGCGGCCCGGCGGCTCCGCAGGCTCCGGTTTGCCCGCCGTCAGAGGCCGCGCTTGCTCGCCCCCAAGGCCAAGCCTTTCACTAGCCCCGGACCCGCGGGGCGCCTACCCGGTGCACAGGGGGTGTACAGGGGGTGCACGCATGGCACCCCCTGCATTTTCGTGTTCAGCCGGCCTCAGCCGACAACGTTGAACTCCGGCCCGTAGGGGTACTTGGTGATGTTCTCGTTGCCGTCCTCATGGATGATCAGAATGTCATGCTCACGGTAGCCGCCGGCGCCCGGCTGGCCGTCGGCGATGGTCAGCATCGGCTCCATCGAGATCACCATGCCGGGCTCCAGCACCGTGTCGATGTCCTCGCGCAGCTCCAGCCCGGCCTCGCGGCCATAGTAGTGGGACAGCACGCCAAAGGAGTGGCCATAGCCGAAGGTGCGGTACTGCAGCAGATCGCGCTCTTCGAAGAAGGCGTTGATCTTATGAGTGATTTCCGCGCAGCTTGCACCCGGTTTCAAGAGCGAGATGCCGTATTCATGGGCGGCAACGTTGGCCTCCCAGATCTTCAGGCTCTCGGCATCCACTTCCTTCACGAACATGGTGCGCTCCAGCGCGGTGTAATAGCCGGAGATCATCGGGAAGGTGTTCAAGGACAGGATGTCGCCGCGCTGCAGGGTGCGCCCCGTCACCGGGTTGTGGGCACCGTCGGTGTTGATGCCGGACTGGAGCCACACCCAGGTGTCGCGGTATTCCGCATCCGGGAAGCGCTTGGCAATCTCCAGCTCCATCGCGTCGCGTCCGGCCATCGCCACGTCGATCTCCCGCGCGCCTTCCTTGACCGCCTCGCGGATCGCAAAGCCGCCGACGTCGGCCACCGCGGCACCAGCCCGGATCATGTCCAGCTCGGCTGCGGATTTGCCCATCCGCTGGCGCATGGTCGGCTCGTAGAGGTCAACCAGCTTGGACGGCGCCAGGAAGGCTTCCAGCTTGCCCTTCTGCAGCAGGGTCAGGTGATCGCTTTCATAGCCGACAACCGCGCCCTCGCCCGAGACAGACTTGATTGCGCGCCAGAAATTGTCGCGCTGCCAGTCGGTGTAGGTGATGTTGTCGCAGAACGAGCGGCGCCAGGGCTGGCCCGCGTCAATGCCGGCCGAGATGGTCACAGCCTCGGACGCTGTCACCACCAGGCCGTATGGGCGGCCAAAGGCGCAATAGGTGAAGCCCGAGTAGTAGGAGATGTTGTGCATCGAGGTGAAGACAGCAGCGCTCACCCCTGTGTCGGCCATGATCTTGCGCAGGCCCGCGATCCGCGCCTCGTATTCGGAGACGGCGAATTGCAGCGGCGCCTTTTCACCATTGTGAAAACGGTACATTTCAGGACGTGCAGTCATATCAGACCCTTCCTTCTTACAAGAAAGGTCCCGGCGTTCAGGACAGTTTGGAATGTGGGGGCACCATGTATCCCATGCGGTTTCCCATGCGGCGACGCCATCGCCTGGCCCTTGCGTGGAAGATGCGGCGGAAACCGGATTCGGGCAAGAAGTTTTTTACGTTCAGGAAGCCTGTAGGGTGGGCGATTCCGCCCACCGCTCCGCGATCAATTCACGATCAGCGCCACCAGGTCGCTTTCGGGATCCGCCAGCGGATCAATCACGTTGAAATGGTGCTTGCCGAAGGCGATCACGTGATCCGCTTCCCAGGCCTCCACCAGCCAGATCGCCTGGTCCAGGAATGCCGGGCGCTCCTCGCCGCCGACCCAGACCGTGACCTCCGCCGGATAGCGGTCGGTCATCTCCACCGGGCTTTCGGCAACGGCGGCAGCGGAATCCATCTTGAACTTCTGGTTCATCGAGGTGCGCAGCAAAGGCAGCAGATCCGCCAGCGGCGAGATCGGGATCACCGTCTTGATCCGCTCCCCTACCTCCGGCGGCAGCAGGGCCTTGTCCAGCATCCGCGCCACCAGATGGCCGCCCGCGGAATGGCCGGCCAGCGCAATCGGACCCTCCACTTCCGCCGCGATCCGGGTCACCGCCGCGGTGATCTGCCGGGTGATATCGGCGATCCGCACGTCCGGGCACAGGTCATAGGACGGCATCGCCACCGCCCAGCCATGCGCCATTGCGCCGCGGGCCAGATGCGACCAGGAGCTTTTGTCGAACGCCAGCCAATAGCCGCCGTGGACAAAGACAAACAGCCCCTTGGGGGTGCCTTCGGGCAGGAACAGGTCGAACCGCTGCCGTGCCCCTTCGCCATAGGGGATGTCCAGCCGGGCGCGCTCGTGCAGGCTGTTGCGGAAATCCTCTGCCGAGGCCGCCCAGCGCGGCGGGTACTTGTCTGCGTTTTCGATATAGGCCCCGTTGGCATAGGCATCATCCAATTCCATGCCCAGTCTCCCCTGTTCTTATTGTTGGCCGTTACCTGACAGTCTCGCACAGGAGATGTCAAATTGCCCGGCTGAAAATGCTGCTGCCCGCAGGCAAAGCCGAAAAATTTGATCAAATTCTGGACTCATCAATCCTTCTGGACATATCAAGGCGCAGCTGATTTGCATTTCAGCGACAGAACACCCGGGAGGCCCGCAATGCTCGACGCAACCACTGACCTGAAATCCCTGCTCAAAGACCCCAGCCTGCTGGAGACCCGCGCCTATATCGGCGGCAAGTTTTCCGATGGCGACGGCACCTTTGACGTGACCAACCCTGCCCGCGGCGACGTGATCGCCCAGGTGGCCGATGTCAGCCGTGCCCAGGTGGCCGGGGCCATTGCCCAGGCGGAAGCCGCGCAAAAGGAATGGGCCAAGTGGACCGGCAAGGAGCGCGCCAATGTGCTGCGCAAATGGTTCGACCTGATGATGGAGAACCAGGAGGATCTGGCGGTGATCCTGACCGCCGAAATGGGCAAGCCGCTGGCGGAATCGCGCGGCGAGATCGCCTATGGCGCCTCCTTCATCGAGTTCTTTGCTGAAGAGGCCAAGCGTATCTACGGCGAGACCATCCCCGGCCACCAGCGCGACAAGCGCATCACCGTCATCAAGCAGCCGATCGGCGTCGCCGCTTCGATCACGCCCTGGAACTTCCCCAACGCGATGATCACCCGCAAGGCGGGTCCGGCGCTGGCGGCGGGCTGTTCCTTCATCGCGCGCCCGGCGGCCGAAACTCCGCTGTCGGCCATCGTTCTGGCAGTGCTGGCGGAGCGCGCAGGCATTCCGGCGGGCGTGTTCAACGTGGTGCCCTCGTCCCGGTCCTCCGACATCGGCAAGGAGTTCTGCGAGAACGACGCGGTGCGCAAGCTGACCTTCACAGGCTCCACCGAAGTGGGCCGCATCCTGTTGCGCCAGGCCGCGGATACAGTGATGAAATGCTCGATGGAACTGGGCGGCAACGCACCGTTCATCGTCTTTGACGACGCCGACCTGGATGCGGCGGTCGAAGGCGCCATCATGTGCAAGTTCCGCAACAACGGCCAGACCTGCGTCTGCGCCAACCGGATCTATGTCCAAGCCGGCGTTTACGATGCCTTTGCGGAGAAACTGAAGGCCGCCGTCGAGAAGATGAACGTCGGCGACGGCCTCAAGGACGGCATCCACTTCGGCCCGCTGATTAACAAGGAAGCGGTCGAGAAAGTGCAGGAGCATATTGCCGATGCAACCTCGAAAGGCGGCGAAGTGATCCTGGGCGGCAACCCGTCGGAGCTGGGCGGCAGCTTCTTCCAGCCGACCATCGTCAAGGGCGCAACCCAGGACATGGCCTTTGCCACCGACGAGACCTTTGGCCCCCTCGCCCCGCTGTTCAAGTTCGAGGACGAGGACGAAGTGATCGCGATGGCCAATGACACCATCTTTGGCCTGGCGTCCTACTTCTACGCCAAGGACCTGAGCCGCGTGCACAAGGTGGCCGAGGCGCTGGAATACGGGATCGTCGGGGTGAACACCGGCATCATCTCGACTGAAGTGGCGCCGTTCGGAGGCGTCAAGCAGTCGGGCCTGGGCCGCGAAGGCAGCCACCACGGCATCGAGGATTACCTGGAGATGAAATACATCTGCATGTCGGTCTGACCCAAGAGGTTAGTGCCAGGCCATCGACCTGGCGACCCGGCTGATGGCGCTGGCCCAGGCGGCTTCCGTCTCCGGGTCCAGTGCCGGCCCTAAAACATCGCGCAAAGCGGCAATCAGCGCCCGCTTTGCCGCTTCGCTCTCCCGCGGGCCAAGATCCAGATGGGCGTGTTCCTGAACCAGCCGCTCGCTCAGCTCTGCCAGCGTGTGCGGGTCATCCAGATTGCGCACACAGGCGGCAATCATCGCGGTCAGCATCGCCTTCTGCTTCACGAAATTGCCGCGGAACTTGCTGCGCGCCTCCGGCAGGCGGGTGAACAGATGCACGTAGAACCGTTCTGCCAGATCAGCCTTGCGGGCAAAAATCCCGGCAAAGCTCTGCTGAACATGCTGAATTTCCTGAGGTTTCATCAAACCGCCTATGCTTTGCAACTCAACCACGGCACCAGGCTTCCGCCGCGGCAGGGCTGCAGCAGACGGGACATGCACCGGTACTCAACACGTCTCCCCCCATCGAGAATGCGGCCAAAAAGCTAAAATTTACTTGCGCGCGCAACCAGAGCTGGAACATGTCCCCGCGGGGACAACTCTTGGAAACAAAAAGCCCCCCGGCAAAAACCGGGGGGCTTGTGGACTCGGACCAGGGTCCGCGGGATCAGTTGACCGTTTTGGCCTCGATCTCGGGACGGGCCGAGCGGGAGGAGGAGATTTCGATCCGGCGCGGTTTCAGCGC
>NZ_JBHUPT010000055.1:0-55937 GCF_049056525.1 Leisingera coralii
TGTGGACTCGGACCAGGGTCCGCGGGATCAGTTGACCGTTTTGGCCTCGATCTCGGGACGGGCCGAGCGGGAGGAGGAGATTTCGATCCGGCGCGGTTTCAGCGCCTCCGGCACCTCGCGGTGCAGATCGATATGCAGCATGCCGTTTTCCAGGCTGGCGCCGGTCACGCGGACATGGTCGGCCAGGGTGAAGCGGCGTTCAAAGGCGCGGGTCGCGATGCCGCGGTGCAGGAAGGTGCGCTCTTCGCTGTCTTCGGCCTTTTTGGCGGCGACAACCAGGGCGTTTTCCTTCACTTCGACGCTCAGGTCTTCTTCGGCAAAACCGGCGACGGCAATCGAGATGCGATAGCTGTCGGCGTCGGTCTTTTCGATGTTGTAGGGCGGGTAGCTGGACTGGGTCGCATCGGCGCTCAGGGCGCGGTCCATCAGGTTGGCGATCTGGTCAAAGCCGATGGTTGCACGGTGCAGCGGTGCAAAATCAAAAGTACGCATTTTCCATCCTCATTCATGAGCGATTTCAGGGTGCCTTCCCCGCGGGGACAGGCTGGAATTGTCCGGGCCCCATTCAGCGGCTGCCCGGATAATCCTGAGATAGGAAGGGGAAAATACGGCTTCAAGGGGGCCGTCAGCCGCCCGGGCGCACAAATTTCGCGCCGCCTGCGGAACCGCCGCCGCCAACCCGGATCCGTTTGATCCGCCGGTCCGGCGCTGCCGCCGGATTGCGGCGCAGCTGCGCCTTCAGCTCGGCCACCCGCTGGGGCAGCTTCATGCCGAACGCCACCTGCCTGCCCTCGTAATTGCCGCCGCCGGAGACCAGCGCCAGGATCCGCCCGCGCCCGCCGACCTGCGAGAACACCGGCGCCCCGGAAGAGCCGAAGGTGACATTGCAGTCGATCATCAGCACATCCTTATGCTCCCCCATCAGGTTGCAGGCGCGCTGGCGCGACAGCGCCTCGGCCCGCCCCATGCCATAGGAGGTCACTGAGATATCACTGCCATAGTCCTGGCCCGAATGCAGCGCAAAGGCATCCGCCTGGCCGCTGAGAATTGGCTCCGCCAGCCGGATCAGAGCTACATCATGGCGGATGTTCTCCAAGCTGAGCGCGGTGCGCGGGTTGAACCCCGGATGCGCAGCGATCTGCAGCGCCGGGCGCTCGGCAATTGCCACCCCGTCACGCAGGCCGGCGCGGAAGGTGATCTGCTCCGCCGGACGCAGGGTCTTGTTCCGGTCATAGACGCAATGCGCCGCAGTCAGCACCAGATCCGGTGCGATCAATGTGCCGGTGCAGAACCCCTGGCCGTTCAGCTCCAGCCGCCCCACGGCCTCCCAGCCCAGCAGATCATCACGGTCGGTCAGGCGCCGGAGGCCAGTGCCCTGCGCCGTTGCGCTGCCAGCGTACGCCAGCATGGCAACACCCGCTATCAGCGCCCGCCAGATCATTGCCCGATGAACTTGGCGCCGGAGGAGCTGCGCCCTTCGCCCACCTTCACCCGGCCCACTCCCGGCGGCAGCCGTCCGCCGGTGGCCACCCCGGTCAGCTGCGCCTGCAGCAGCGTCAGCTCCTCTGCCAGGGCAGACCCCAGCGAAACCCGCCTGCCGCTTACCTCCGCCTTGGCAGAGACCACCGAGACGATCCGCGGGGTGCCGCCGTCAAAGGAAAACACTGGCGCCCCGGAGGAGCCGAAATCCACATCGCAGGACATCACCAGCACCCCCTGCTGCCGCGCCATCACCGCACAGACCTCCTGCAAGGACGGTGCCTCGGAGCGGTCATGGGCATAGGACACCACGCCGATCTTGGCCCCCTTGCGCGGGCGCTCCTCTGTCTCAAAGGGTGTCACGGTGGTGTTGCGGATCGGGCGCTGCAATTGCAGCAGGGCAATATCGTTGCGCACCCGGTCGGTCGACAGCTCCCCGTCATAGACATAGGAGGGATGCTGCACCGCCCGGCGCACAGAGCGGTAGGCCGAGGCGCGGCCGTTGCGCCAGCCGGCCAGGAATTCGATGGTGGTTGGATCGATCGGCGCCTTGGTACGGCTGTCATAGAGGCAATGGGCGGCGGTCAGCACCAGATCGGGGGCGATCAGGGCGCCGGTGCAAAACCCCTCGCCATTCACGTCGAGCCGCCCGACGGCCTCCCACTTGCGGCCCGCATCCAGGGTGTCCATCCGCTGCAGCCGGCTGTCCTGCGCCATTGCCGCGGCTGGCAGCAACAGCGCTGCAACCGCAAGAATCCACTGCCTCACATGCGTCTCCTCTTATCCACCGGCTGGGAGATTATCTGTCTGTTCAGGCAAAATTACGGCAAGCCCGCGGTTAATGCAGCCCGATTCTTTTAGAGGCAGCCTCAGCGCAGGACCGGCACCTCCGGCGCGCGTTTGCCCGGTGCGGTCAGCGCAGGCGGCTGCGGGCCGCCGGTGGCCCAATCGAGCAGCTCCACCGTGTGCACGATCGGCAGTTTGGTGCCGGAGCCGATCTGCATCATGCAGCCGATGTTGCCTGCCGCGATCAGGTCGGGTGCCTTCGCCTCCAGCGTCTTCACCTTGCGCGCCTTCAGCTCGGCAGAGATTTCCGGCTGCATCAGGTTGTAAGTGCCGGCCGATCCGCAGCAGAGGTGGCTGTCGGCGGGCTCCACCACCTTGAAGCCTGCGCGTTTCAGCAGTGTCTTCGGGTGGGTCTTGATCTGCTGCCCGTGCTGCAGCGAGCAGGCGGCGTGATAAGCCACGGTCAGCCCCTTGTCCGCGCCCTCGGGCAGCTCCAGCTGCATCAGCAGCTCGGAGATATCCATCGCGATGGCCGAAACCCGGGCCGCATCCGCCGCCAGCGCCTCATTGCGGAACATGTGGCCATAGTCCTTGACCGTGGTGCCGCAGCCGGAGGTGTTGATGACAATGGCGTCCAGCCCCTGCCCGTCCATCTCAGCTGCCCAAGCGCGGATGTTCTTGGCCGCGGTGGCGTGACTCTCGTCCTCGCGCCCCATGTGGTGGGTCAGTGCGCCGCAGCAGCCCGCGCCCTTGGCCACCACCACCTCGCAGCCCAGCCGGGTGAGCAGGCGGATGGTGGCGTCGTTGATATCGGTGTTCAGCGCCTTCTGGGCGCAGCCGGTCATCAGCGCCACGCGCTTCTTGCGCGGCGCGGCGGGGGCAAAGCTCTGCGGATCGTCATTGCGGCTGACCGGGGGGATTGTTTCGGGCGCCATGTCCAGCATCGCGCGCAGCCGTGCGTCCGGCACCAGCCCCTTGAACGGCTTCGCCAGCTTGGCCCCCAAGAGCGCCAGCCGGAACCGGCCCGGATAGGGCAGGATCCGCGCCAGCAGCCAGCGCAAGGCGCGGTCGCTCCACGGGCGGTCATAGTGTTTTTCGATATAAGCGCGCGCATGATCCACCAGGTGCATGTAATGCACGCCCGAGGGACAGGTGGTCATGCAGGCCAGGCAGCTGAGGCAGCGGTCGATGTGCTTGACGGTCTTGGCGTCCGGCACCCGCTCGTTCTCCAGCATGTCCTTGATCAGATAGATGCGGCCGCGCGGGGAGTCGAGTTCATCGCCCAGCACCTGATAGGTCGGGCAGGTCGCGGTGCAAAAGCCGCAATGCACGCAGGTGCGCAGGATTTCGTTGGCACGCTTGGTGCCGGGGTTCTGCAGCTGCTCTTCGGTGAAAGTGGTCTGCATGTCTTACCCCATCAGGCCTGGATTGAGGATGCCGCGCGGATCGAACTGGCTCCGCAGTCCCGCGGAGATGGCCGCCAGCGGTGCGGGCTGCGGCTGGAATACGCCGAGCCGCACGCGGGTGTCCTGCGAGGCCCGCACCAGCGTGGAATGGCCCGGCACATCTGCCAGTTTCTGCCTTAAATCCTCCCCTTCCGGCACAAGGCTCCAGATCAACCCGCCGCCCCAATCGGCAACATGCTCGAAATCCCACTGCCCTGTTACATTAAGCATGTCAGTCGGCTTTACCGAGGTTCGCCACACGTCGCCGGCTTTGCCGTGAAACGGTTCTGCGTCGCGCAAGGACTGCCAAATTTGGGTGTTTTCTTCTGCGTCGATGTTCAGCTCATCAGGTTTCAAGTCAGAAAAGAGCCTCCGCAGTTCTGTCAGGCGGTATTTGACGGAATCTTCGAATCCCTCCACCCGAACGAACGTCATCGATTTTCCAGCGGCACCCTGCGGCACCCTGCCTGCACCGGTCACGTCATAGGGTGACTTCAGAGCTTCACAGAAGACTTTCAGCGCCGCGGACCATCCAAGCCCGTGCCAGACCAACGTGCCACTGCACTCAGGCTTTGGCAGCACCTTCAGCGACACCTCCGTCAGAACACCCAGCGTGCCATGGGCGCCGCACATCAGCTTTACTAGGTCATAGCCGGTGACGTTCTTCATCACCCGGCCGCCGTTCTTCACCGCTTGGCCGGTGCCATCGACAAAGCGCACCCCCAGCAGGTGGTCGCGTGCCGCCCCCGCCTGAATACGCCGGGGACCGGAGACATTGGCCGCAATGACACCGCCGATGGTCGGCTCGCCGTCTGTACCCAGCAGTCCGCGGTGGTCCATCGGCTCAAACGCCAGCCGCTGGTTTTCCGCCGCCAGCAGCGCCTCCACCTCCGCCACCGGCGTGCCTGCCTTGACCACCAGCGTCAAAGCGCCCGGCTCATAAAGTTCCACCCCGGACAGCGCGCACGTGCTCAGAACTTCCCCTTCCACAGCCAGCCCGCGGGTTCCGCCGCCCTGAATGCTGAGTGGCCCGCTTGCGCCTGCAATGGCTTCGGCCAGTTCCGCCTCGCTCCCTGGTGTCATCATCTTCTTCTTTGTCCAAATACTCTGGGGGTTTGGGGGCAAAGCCCCCATTACTCGGCAGCCAGCGCCACGGCCCGGCGGCCTTCGGTCACCGGCAGCGGAAACACCTTGGCCGGGTTCAGGAGCCACTTGGGGTCAAACACGTCCTTGACCTTCAGCTGAGCCTCCAGGTCCGCCTCAGTGTACTGATGCAGCATCAGATCGCGCTTCTCGATCCCAACCCCATGCTCGCCAGTCAGGCAGCCGCCTGCCTCGACGCACAGCTTCAGGATCTCGGCGCCAAAGGCCTCGCAGGTTTCCAGGTCGCCCGGCTTGTTGGCATCGAACAGGATCAGCGGATGCATGTTGCCGTCACCCGCGTGGAAGACATTGGCCACATCCAGACCAAATTCCTTGCTCATCTCGCCGATCCGGCGCAGCACAAAGGGCAGCGAGGACACCGGGATGGTGCCGTCCAGGCACATGTAATCGTTGATCTGCCCCATGGCGCCAAAGGCCGATTTGCGGCCCAGCCAGATACGGGCGGCCTCATCTGCATCCCCGGCCTCGCGCAGTTCCACCGGGTTGTGGGATTTGGCGATCTCTATGATCAGCCCCAGCTGGTGATCGATTTCCGCCGGGCTGCCCTCGACCTCGATGATCAGAAGGGCCTCGCACATCGGGTAGCCTGCCTTGGCAAAGGCTTCGCAGGCCTCGATGCAGGGGCGGTCCATGAATTCGATGGCCACCGGCAGCACGCCTGCCTTGATGATGTCGGAGACACAGGCACCGGCCACCTCATTGCTGTCGTATCCGATCAGCACCGGCCGCGCGCCCTCCGGCTTGCGCAGGATGCGCAGGGTGGCTTCGGTCACCACGCCCAGCTGCCCCTCGCTGCCGCAGATCACACCCAGCAGGTCCAGCCCGCCCGGATCCAGATGGGCGCCGCCGATGTCCACCACCGTGCCATCCATCATCACCATCGTCACGCCAAGCAAATTGTTGGTGGTGACCCCGTATTTCAGGCAATGTGCCCCGCCGGAGTTCATCGCGATATTGCCCGCAATGGCGCAGGCCAGCTGCGAGGACGGGTCCGGGGCATAGAAGAATTCTTCTTCCTCCACCGCGCCGGAAACGCTCAGGTTGGTGCGGCCGGTCTGCACCCGGATGATGCGGTTCTCGTAATCGGTCTCCAGCACCTCGTTCATCCGCGCCACACCCAGGATCACGCAATCCGCGGTAGGCAGCGCCCCTCCCGCCAGCGAGGTGCCCGCCCCGCGCGGCACCACCGGCACGCCTTCCTCGTGGCAGATGCGCAGAATATCCGAAACCTCCTGCGTGGTGCGCGGCAGCACTGCCATCAAAGGCGGGCATTTGTAGGCGGTCAGCGCATCGCACTCATAGGCGCGTGTCTCCATCTCATCCTGGATGACCGCATCGGTGGGCAGAATGGTCTGCAGCCGCTCGGCTATCCGCGCCTTGCGGGCCAGAATGGCGGGGTTCGGGGATGGCATCTCCATGGGGCTCTCCTCTTTGGTAAAATAATATTACCAATTTATCACATCTGGCAAGGGGCGGATTGCCGCGCTAGGGTCTGGCCATGATCTGGACCACCCGCCTTGCGCAGTTTTCCCTGTTCGACCTTGCCGCCCTGAGCCTGCTGATTGCCAGCTGGCTGTGGATCGGCTGGCGCATCGAGAACCCGCCAAAGGGGCGGCTTTCGGTGTCCTGGCTGATGGAGGATTTCCGGCGTGACTGGATGAAGCGGATGGTGGAGCGCGATCCGCGGATCTTTGACGCGCAGCTGGCCGGCAACCTGCGCCAGGCGACGGCGTTCTTCGCCTCCGCCGCGATGATTGCCATTGGCGGCGGGCTGGCGCTGATCGGCAATACCGAGCAGCTGGCGGGCGTGGCCGAGGACCTGATCCAGGACAGCGCCCCCGCCTTTGTCTGGGAGGTGAAAATCCTAGTGGTTTTGCTGCTCTTGTCCAATGCGTTTCTGAAATTTGTTTGGGCGCACCGGCTGTTCGGCTATTGCGCGGTGCTGATGGCCGCGGTGCCGAATAACCGGGAGGACCCGCTGGCCTACCCCCGCGCCGCACAGGCCGCCGAGATCAGCATCACCGCTGCGCGCAGCTTCAACCGGGGCATGCGGTCGACCTATTTCGCCCTGGCCGCGGTGGCCTGGCTGGCAGGCGCCCTGCCGCTGGGCGGCGCGGCGCTGATCACCGTGGCGGTGCTTTACCGGCGGGAGTTCGTCTCGCATTCCCGCCAGATCCTGCTGCGCATCCCGCCCGAAAGCAAAGGGGACACGGTTTCATGACTGCACGCCTCCGCCAGCAAAGATATGGTCCTGGCATGAGACAACTGCTTCTGCCGCTTATTCTTTCTGCCGCCGGCCCGCCTGCTTTTGCCGACGAACCGGTGATTGAGGACGCCACCGCCCGCCACTCCGGCGGCAGCTGGTCCTTCAGCGTCACCCTCTCGCATCCCGACACCGGATGGGAGCATTACGCCGACGGCTGGCGGGTGCTGGACATGAATGGAAACGAGTTGGGGCTGCGGGTGCTGGCGCATCCGCATGAGCAGGAACAGCCCTTCACCCGCTCCCTTAGCGGCGTGCAGATCCCGGACGGCACAACACAAGTGCAAATCCAGGCCCGCTGCATCGTGGATGGCTGGGGTGAAGACACATACGTCCTCACCCTGCCCTGACTTTCATCTTTCCAAAAATACTCCCGCCGGAGGCATGCGCCGAAAGGCGCATTCACACCCTATGATACGGGCTGCCTGCCAGAATGGTCGCAGCGCGGTAGATCTGCTCGGCCAGCATCACCCGAACCAGCATGTGCGGCCAGACCATCTTGCCGAATGAAATCGAGAAATCGGCCTCGGCCCGAAGCGAGGGGTCAATCCCGTCGGCACCGCCGATGATCAGCGCCAGGTCCTGGCGGCCGCTGTCGCGCCAGCCGGCCAGCTTGTCCGCGAAATCCGGCGAGGAAATCACCTTGCCGCGCTCATCCAGAGTGCAGATCACCGCGCCCTTGGGCAGCGCCTTGCGCAGCAATGCGGCTTCGGCGGCCATGCCTGCGTTTTTCTTGTCCTCGATCTCCACCACCCGCGCGGGCCCGAGGCCCAGCGCGCGGCCGGTCCGGTCGAACCGGGTGAGGTAGTCGTCGATGAGGGATTTTTCCGGGCCAGCCCGCAAACGGCCGGCCGCACAGATATGCAGGCGCATGACAGTCCTGAAAATACCGGGCCTGAAGCAATCCGGCCCGCACCCATCGCGCGGGCCTGCATCAAATCAGCCTTTGGTTCAGCCGTCGGCTGCCGGAGCGGCCGCGGTGCCTGCGGGCATCCACATCTTCTCGAGCTGGTAGAACTCGCGCACTTCCGGGCGGAAGATATGAACGATCACATCACCGGTGTCGATCAGCACCCAGTCGCCTGCATCCTTGCCTTCGACCTTGCAGCTGATCCGGAACTCCTGTTTGAGCCGGTCCATCAGCTTTTCCGACATCGCCGCGACCTGGCGGGTGGAGCGGCCGGACGCCAGCACCATGTAATCGCCGATCGAAGTCTTGCCGCGCAGGTCGATCTGCACAACATCTTCGGCTTTGTCATCGCTGAGTGAGGAAAGAATCCGCTCCAGCAGCTGTTCGCTGGTGGGCTGGGACTGGGCGGCCATCACGGCTGCCCCATTAACAGCGGCATCCGCCGCTTGAGGTACGGGTGACAGGACATGGTCCTCCTTACAACGCGCCGCCAAGCCCCGGCGCCGGGCCTGTTAATAATGTAGCAACCGGATGGTGAACTTTCAATGAAACCCCGCCCCGGCAGCGCAAGCCCCGTGCTTTATCCGCCATTGTCCGCAGGTGCAACCCTCACCGGCAGCGGGTCGTTCAGCATCCGCACCTCGCGCTGCGGGAACGGGATCGAGATGCCCTGTTCCTGGAACGCATCCCACAGCGCCAGATAGACATTGCCGCGGATATTGGTGAGGCCGCCAGTGGGGTCGTCGATCCAGAACCGCAGCACGTAGTCGACGCTGCTGTCGCCAAAGCCGGTGATGTGGCAGACCGGCTTCTTGCTGCCGTACTGCAGCACCCGCTTGACACCGCAGGCGGCCTCGATCGCGATCCTGCGGACCTTGTGCGGGTCATCGTCATAGCCGGTGCCAAAGGTAAGGTCGAGACGGACGTATTTGTCGGAATGCGACCAGTTCACCACCTGGGTGGTGATCAGGTCCTCATTCGGGATCAGGTATTCGCGCCCGTCGCGGGTGACGACGGAGACATAGCGGGCGCCCAGCGCGTTGATCCAGCCGAAGGTATCGCCCAGTGAAATCACGTCGCCCGGCTTGATCGACTTGTCCAAAAGGATGATCAGGCCCGACACCAGGTTCGACACCACCTTCTGCAGGCCGAAACCAAGGCCAACACCGATGGCACCCGACAGCACCGCCAGGCCGGTCAGGTCGATGCCGATCGCCTTCAGCCCGATAAAGAACGCGCCGCCGAACAGAAGGATCTGCGCCAGTTTGGCTGCCAGCACCTGCATTGAGGGCGAGATTTCGGAATTGGCGCGAATCCGGTTCGCCGCCACCGATGAAATTACCCGCGCCAGCGTCAGCATCACCCCGAGGATAACAACCGCCTGGACCACCAGAAACAGCGATATCCTGAGATCGCCGAAATTGATGGCAACGGCGTCCAGCAGATGCACCGCGTCTTCGGTGATCCCCAGGATGCGCAAGGTGATCCAGGTCCAGGCGCCGTATTTCACCAGGTGGCGCAGCAGCGGATTGCCCACCAGCCGGGTCGCCAGCGACACGATCAGCCAAGCCAGCGACAGGTTGGCAATGACCGTCAGCAGGCGGGACCGGCTGGGCCATGTGGCCTCTTGCATGATCAGAACGACCATCCAGATCAGCACCACAAACAGAATGCCCCGGATCCGCTTGTGCAGCACCAGCCCCGCCCGAATCCGCCAGCGCGGCCAGCCTTCCCGTGCCCGCAGCCAGTCATGGAAAGCGCTTTTCAGAGGCCGGGCGATCAGGGCGGCCAGCACAAAGACCGCCAGCACAATCCCCGCTTGATAGGCATTCCATGGCCTGAGCAGCAGCTCGATGCCCTCGGCCGCCAGCTCCCACAGCTGCTGGCCAAGCTCCAGCGCCTCTGCGGTGCTTTCGGCAATCGCGTCCCTGGGTGGTGTCTGCTCTTCCGGCTCCATCGCGCCCCCTTTTTGCTGCCAGTGTGCAGCCCTGGCGGGTTTTGATCAAGAATAGACGCCGAAGGGGAAGAATAAGGGCAGCGCCTGCTCATGCGGACGGCCAGGCGGTTCGCCTCCGGATCAAGACCTGTCAGTCTTACCCTAGAGAACGAATCTTGATTGCCGGCCCGTGCGGATGTATCTGACAGCCATGACCCTCGTATTGGCCCAAAAGATCGAACTGCAAGACCGCGCCCGCCTGCGCGAGCGGTTCTTTGGCGCCGCCCGCACGGTCCTGGCGCGCCTATAAGGTGCTTGCCCAGCCCAAAGCCAGCATACCCAATACATCACGGGAGAGGACCCATGTCCCCCAAGACACTCTATGACAAGATCTGGGATGCGCATGTTGCGCATGAAGCAGAGGACGGCACCTGCCTGCTCTATATCGACCGGCACCTGGTCCACGAAGTGACCAGCCCGCAGGCTTTCGAAGGCCTGCGCATGGCCGGCCGCAAGGTGCACGCCCCGGAAAAGACCATCGCGGTGCCGGACCACAACGTGCCGACCACGCTGGACCGTGCCAAAGGCATCGAGAACGAGGAAAGCCGCATCCAGGTCGAGGCGCTCGACAAGAACGCCAAGGAATTCGGCGTGCATTACTACCCGGTGGATGACATCCGCCAGGGCATCGTGCACATCGTCGGCCCGGAACAGGGCTGGACCCTGCCCGGCATGACCGTGGTCTGCGGCGACAGCCACACCGCCACCCACGGCGCATTCGGCGCGCTGGCGCATGGCATCGGCACCTCCGAGGTGGAGCACGTGCTGGCCACCCAGACGCTGATCCAGAAGAAATCCAAGAACATGAAGGTGGAGATCACCGGCAAGCTGAAGCCGGGTGTCACAGCCAAGGACATCACCCTGGCTGTGATCGGCGAGACCGGCACCGCCGGCGGCACCGGCTATGTCATCGAATACTGCGGCGAAGCGATCCGCGATCTGTCGATGGAAGGCCGCATGACCGTCTGCAACATGGCGATCGAAGGCGGCGCCCGCGCTGGCCTCATCGCACCGGACGAGACCACCTTTGAGTATGTCAAAGGCCGCCCGCACGCTCCGAAAGGCGCCCAGTGGGAAGCGGCGCTGAACTGGTGGAAGACCCTTTACACCGACGAAGGCGCGCATTTCGACAAGGTCGTCACCCTGAAGGGCGAGGACATCGAGCCGGTCGTGACCTGGGGCACCTCGCCCGAGGACGTGCTGCCGATCACCGGCGTGGTGCCGAACCCCGAGGACTTTTCTGGCGGCAAGATCGAGGCGGCCCGCCGCTCGATCGAGTACATGGGCCTCACCCCCGGCCAGAAGCTGACCGACATCGAGATCGACACCGTGTTTATCGGCTCCTGCACCAACGGCCGCATCGAGGACCTCCGCGCCGTGGCAGAAGTGGTGAAAGGCAAGAAGATCAAGGACGGCATGCGCGCCATGATCGTTCCGGGCTCCGGCCTGGTCCGCGCCCAGGCCGAGGAAGAAGGCCTGGCCGAGATCTTTGAAGCAGCCGGCTTCGAGTGGCGCCTTGCGGGCTGCTCCATGTGCCTGGCGATGAACCCCGACCAGCTGGCCCCGGGCGAGCGTTGCGCCGCAACCTCGAACCGGAACTTCGAAGGCCGCCAGGGCTACAAGGGCCGCACCCACCTGGTGTCGCCTGCCATGGCTGCCGCCGCTGCCCTGACCGGCAAGCTGACCGACGTGCGCGAGCTGATGTAAGGAGCCAGAAGCATGGAAAAGTTCACAAAGATCCAAGGCGTTGCCGCACCGATGCCGCTGGTCAACATCGACACCGACATGATCATCCCGAAGGTGTTCCTGAAGTCCATTCAGCGCACCGGTTTCGGCAAGAACCTGTTCGACGAGATGCGTTACAACCGCGACGGCACCGAGATCGAGGATTTCGTGCTGAACAAGCCGCAGTACCGCAACGCCGAGATCCTGGTGGCCGGTGACAACTTCGGCTGCGGCTCCAGCCGTGAGCACGCGCCCTGGGCGATTGCCGATTTCGGCATCAAATGCATCGTGTCGACTTCGTTCGCGGACATCTTCTTCAACAACAGCTTCAAGAACGGCATCCTGCCGATCGTGCTGCCGCAGGAGCAGGTCGACATCCTGATGGCGGACGCGGAGAAGGGCGAGAACGCCCGCATGACCGTGGACCTGGAAGCGCAGGAGATCACCACCTCGGACGGCGAAGTCATCAAGTTCGACGTGGATCCCTTCAAGAAGCACTGCCTGCTGAACGGGCTGGACGATATCGGCCTGACTTTGGAAAAGGCCGACTCGATCAAGACTTTCGAGGCCAAGGCCGCGCAGGAGCGCCCCTGGGTCTGATCCCGGCTGAAACGGTTGAAACCGATCGGAGCCGCCCGCACGGGCGGCTCTTTCTTTTGCGGCGACGCCAGAATCACGCCGCATTTCCGCCTCATTTCAGCGGACGCGGTTTCCTTGTGTACGCAGCCCCCGCAACCACAGCATCTGGTAGCGCGCCCGCCAACCGCCTCAATTTCCATCAAAACGCTGATGCAATCCGGCACCAGTCCCGCGGTCAAAGTAGCCCCTGCCCTGCTGCCGGGCCTTGAGCGGAATACCGCCAGCCGGCCACAATGGGGCAAAAATGAGGCAGAGCGCCCTGGGCCGTCCCGGGGGGCTTCAAATCTGGAACCAGGGAGAAAAACACCCGGTCCAGTTTGAAGGGAAACAGAGACGTGATTGCACGCATCACAGGCGCGGCTTTCCGCGGCATACTGGTGGCTATGCTGTTTGCAATGCCGTCACTGATTCTGCCGGCAGCCGCCACCGACTCGCCGGAAATCGTCCTGTTCATTGCCCTGCTGGGCGCTGCCCTGGCCTTTACCGAGTATTACTCGCATTTTCCCAGCTTCGTGGAGTTCCGCAACGCGCCGCCGATCAACCGGATGCGCTTTGCCGCCGCTGTTGCCGCGGTGGGCGCGCTGAGCCTGCTGGCCGCGCATCCGCTGGCCCCGACCGGGCTGACGGCGCTGGTGCAGCGGCTGGGCGGCTGGCTGGGCGGCCAGCTCGACTTTGCCTATTCGCCGGTGCAGCTGACGGTGCTGATGATGCCTCCGCAGGTGCCGGAGGCCACGGTGCTGATGGTGCGCGATGCCGCCGGGCTGGCCTGTTCGGTTGCAGGCCTGGCGATTGCGGTCTTTGCGCTGGTGATCCGGGTCGGCCATTGGCCGGTGGGCAGCGGCGCCTTCAATGTCTGGGTCAACCTGCCCCTGTTCGACCCCACCACCGGCGGCGATGTGGTGCAGCGGCTGCAGCGGGACGGGCGGATCAATATCATCGGCGGCGTGCTGCTGCCCTTCGCCCTGCCCGCCGCGGTCAAGCTCGCCTCGGGCATGGTGGATCCCGGAATGCTGGCCGCACCGCATATGCTGGTCTGGGTGATCAGCGCCTGGGCGCTGGTGCCGGCCTCGATGATCATGCGCGGCATGGCGATGCTGCGCATTGCCGGTCTGATCGCGCACAAGCGCCGCACCGCCTGCAGCGATGCGGATGAGGCGATGCAGACTGCATGAGACGGCTGGCGGCTGGCCTTCTTCTGATCCTTGCCGCCGGGACGGGCCGGGCAGAAACGCTCCGCATTGCAACCTTCAACACTGAGCTGTCGCGTGATGGGCCGGGACTGCTGCTGCGCGATATCGAACGCGGCAAGGACAAGCAGGTTGCCGCTGTTGTGGAGGTCATAACCGCCGTGCAGCCGGACGTGCTGGCGCTGCAGGGAATTGACTGGGATTATGAAGGCCGGGCGCTGGCGGCCCTGGCCAATCGGCTGGCGGAGCAAGGTCTGAGCTACCCGCACCACGTGTCCCTGCAGCCCAACGCGGGCCTGCCGCCCCCTGTCCTGCTGGATCTGGATGGCGATGGCAGGACCGGCGGGCCACGCGACAATCAGGGCTATGGCCGGTTCCGCGGTCAGGGCGGGATTGCATTGCTGTCGCGGCTGCCGGTCGGCCGCGAAGGGGTCCGCGAGTTCTCGGCCCTGCTGTGGCGCGACCTGCCGGAAGCGCTTTTGCCGCAACACCCGGACGGCCGCCCCTTCCCCTCAGCTGAGGCTCAAGCGGTGCAGCGGCTGTCTTCCACAGCGCATTGGCTGGTGCCGGTGGGGCTGCCGGACGGCCGCTGGCTGAATGTGATGACCTTTCATGCCACCCCGCCAGTCTTTGATGGGCCGGAAGACCGCAACGGGCGGCGCAACCACGACGAAATCCGCCTGTGGCAGCTGCTGCTGGACGGCCAGTTGGGGGCGGTACCTTCAGGCCCCATTGTCATTGCCGGCGACGCCAATCTCGACCCTGAGCAAGGCGAAGGCCGCAAACAGGCGATCCGCAGCCTGCTGGCAGACCCGCGCCTGCAGGATCCGCAGCCGCAAAGCACCAAGGGCGGCACCGCCACGGTGGAGTGGCAGGGCGTGGGGCAGATGCGGGTGGACTATGTTCTGCCATCGGCCGGGCTGACCGTCACCGGCAGCGGCGTTGCCTGGCCGGACTCCCCGGAGGATGCGTCAGCAATCGCCAGCCGCCACCGCCTGGTGTGGGTGGATTTATTGCTGGACTGACCTGCCCCCCACAGCATCATTGCGCGGGCAAATCCTCATCATTCCCCTTTATTTCCAAGGGCCGTTATTGACCCTGCCCGGCTGTCCCGCTACGCCCGTGCCAGCTGTTTTTTAGGAGGATCCCCATGCCCAACCCATCGATTCTGATTCTGCCCGGCGACGGGATCGGCCCCGAAGTCATGACCGAGGTGCGCAAGATCATCACCTGGTTCGGCGACAAGCGCGGCCTGCAGTTCGATGTGAGCGAGGATCTGGTCGGCGGCGCGGCCTATGACAAGCACGGCAAGCCGCTGGCGGATGAAACCATGGCCAAGGCGCAGGAAGTCGATGCGGTGCTGCTGGGCGCCGTCGGCGGCCCTGCCTATGACAACCTGGATTTCTCTGTGAAGCCGGAGCGCGGCCTGCTGCGCCTGCGCAAGGAAATGGACCTTTATTCCAACCTGCGCCCGGCGCAGTGCTTTGACGCGCTGGCCGATTTCTCCTCGCTGAAAAAGGACATCGTCGCGGGCCTCGACATCATGATCGTGCGCGAGCTGACCTCCGGCGTCTACTTCGGCGAGCCGCGCGGCATCTTCGAAGAGGGCAACGAGCGTGTCGGCATCAACACCCAGCGCTACACCGAAAGCGAGATCGAGCGCGCCGCACGCTCCGCGTTCGAATTGGCGATGCGCCGCAACAAGAAGGTCTGCTCGATGGAGAAGGCCAACGTGATGGAATCCGGCATCCTGTGGCGCGAGGTTGTGACCCGTGTTGCAGCCGATTACCCCGAGGTCGAGCTGTCGCATATGTACGCCGACAACGGCGCGATGCAGCTGGTGCGCGCACCCAAGCAGTTCGACGTGATCCTGACCGACAACTTGTTCGGTGACATCCTGTCCGACTGTGCCGCGATGCTGACCGGTTCGCTGGGCATGCTGCCCTCGGCATCGCTTGGCGCGCCGATGGAAAACGGCCGTCCCAAGGCGCTCTATGAGCCCGTGCACGGCTCCGCCCCGGACATCGCGGGCCAGGGCAAGGCCAACCCGATCGCCTGCATCCTCAGCTTTGCAATGGCGCTGCGCTACAGCTTCGACCAAGGCGCCGAAGCCGACCGGCTGGAAGCCGCAGTCGAGAAGGTGCTGGCGGACGGCGTGCGCACCGCTGACCTGCTGGCCAGCGAAGGCGTGGAACCGGTCTCCACCAGCCAGATGGGCGACGCCGTGGTTGCCGCACTGGACGCAAGCCTCTGATTTCCAGACGCTAATTCAGAACAACCAAAGCCCCGCCCGGTTTCCGGCGCGGGGCTTTTTCGTGTCTGCCGACGCCGCCCTCTCAGCCATAAAAAAGAATTCTCAAAAACCGCATCTTTCTGTGGAATCGCCCTTGTCAAACCCCGCGCCCTGAGCTATTTCGCCCTCCACGGTCGGAGTGTAGCTCAGCCTGGTAGAGCACTGTCTTCGGGAGGCAGGGGTCGGAGGTTCGAATCCTCTCACTCCGACCAAAAAACAAGGCGCCCTAGGGCGCCTTTGTTGTTTTCGGATCACCACACACAACAGCTTTCCAAGCCCTCAAAGACCCGGTTCACCCTGCGTTCAGAGGCCTTGCTCGCGCTGCCGGGAATTGCGCTGCGCCTTGCAGCGATCACTATGCTGGCTGTCAAAAGCTGCAGCTCGCCAAGACCATCGCTGGTCCGCACAAAAATGCCAGCGGACTGATGCCCGATGAGCCCCAACCGGCATTTGCAAGCCCGGCTAGGTCAGGCCTTGGCTTGAAAGACTTCTGCGTGTTCCGGAAAGAGCGTTTGCAGAAACTGCAGAGTCTGCTCCAGCGCGCCCTCCCGGGTGTAGACGTGCGGGAAAAGGTGCAGCTTCTGCCAAAAGCCGTCCGTCAGCGTATCAATCCAGCCGCCAGCCAAACTGGCCCTGCCGGGATCATCCGGCGACAGCTGCAGGCAGATCTCGTTGAGCATCTTGGACCTCTTTTCCTCGAACTCGCCGGTGATCTCTGCGTATTGAGGCACGAAATTCTGCTCCCCGAAAAAGGCAAACCAGATGGCGAGCGCGCTAGGGTTGCAGATCTTGGGGCTGAAGTCCGCCTCGATAATCGTGCGCAGCCGGGCCGCCGGATCTTCGGGCGCCTTTTCCAGCGCCGCCTGCCAGTGGGCCTCGTAGGTCTGGTACTGATCGCGTAGCGCCTCAGTCAGGATGCCGGTCTTGGACTTGAAATAGAAGACGGCAACGCCCTGCGACAGCCCGGCCTCATTGGCCACGGTCGCCAGCGTCGTCTTGGCCAGGCCGTTGGCCACGATCGATTTCAAAGTCGCATCAAGAATCTGCCGCCGCCGCATGTCGGCGTTTTCCTTGCGTTCCTTGCGCGGCTTCCTGCCGCTGCCCTGCGATGCCACCATGAGAAATCCAAGCTTCAATTTTCCTCCTTGTTCCACACTTCTCCGCGCCTGTCAGCCGGATTATTTTTATTTGAGCGCTCAAAAAAACTTTACCGGAAATTTCTTCTCCTCTAGGCTCCGGTGAACGACAGCCGGACCAGGAGAGATTCATGGGGCAGCACGACAGATATGACGCCATCGTGGCGGGAGCCGGTCACAACGGCCTGACCGCAGCCTGCTACCTGGCCAAGGCCGGGCTGAAGGTTCTGGTGGTGGAAAAGAACGATTGGATCGGCGGTGCCGCGGTGAGCCGGTCGCTGCATGAGGGCTGGACCTATTCCAATTGCTCCTACGTCTGCTCGCTGCTGCGCCGCGAGATCGTGCGCGACCTGGAGCTGCCGAAATACGGGCTGCAAGTGATCCCCTATGAAGGCGGCGCCAGCTTTGGCAGCGATGGTGACTACTTTGCCTATTTGTCGGACCATGACGCCCTTCGCCGGGAAATCTCCCGCCACAGCGCCCATGATGCGGACGCCTATGACCGGTTCAGCCAGACGGTGATCCGCCAGTGCCGCTTCATCCGGCCGTTCCTGTTGCGCAACGCGCCGGACCCGACCTCGCTGAAGCCGCGCGACATCGGCGAGTTGCTGTTCCTGATCAAACAGGCCCACGGGCTGGGCAAGAAGGAACTGGGCGAGACGCTGCGCTTCTGGTCGATGTCAATTGGCGACTTCCTGGACGAGCATTTCGAGAATGACCTGATCAAGGCGCATATCGCCGGCGCGGGCATCATCGGCACCGGGCTGGGCGTCTACTCCCCCGGCACAGCCTATGTGCTGCTGCACCACTACATGGGCGATGTCGACGGCGCGATCGGGGCCTGGGGCTTTGCCCGCGGCGGCATGGGCGCGATCTCCAACGCGCTGGGAGCTTGCTTTGAGGAGGCAGGCGGCACCATCGTCACCGGCTCCGGCGTCGACCGGTTTCTGGTCAGCAATGGCAGGGCCACCGGGGTGGCGCTGGACAATGGCGATGAATACCACGCGCCCATCGTGGCCTCCAACATGGATGTTAAACGCACCTTCCTGCAGCATACCGGCCAGCAGCATCTGCCCGGCGATTTCGTGAAGGCAGTCAAGCGGTTCAAGATCCGCGGCTCCTCGGGCAAGCTGAACATCGCGCTGGATGCCCTGCCAGAGTTCCCCGCCGCCCCCAAGGGCGCGCCTTTTCTGCGTGGCGATCTGCACTGCGCCGAAAGCCTGAACGAGCTGGAACGCGCCTATGACGACTGGAAAGAGGGGCGCTGGTCGCAGAACCCTTATTTCGACATGCTGATCCCCAGCCAGATCGACCCGACGATGGCACCGCCGGGCAAACATATGATGACCGTCTTCGTGCAGTATGCGCCCTATGACCTGGAGGTCGGCGGTGTGCGGGCAGGCACCAACTGGAACGGCCAGACCCGCGGCGCCTTTGCCGATTGCGTCTTTGACAAGCTGGAGCAGGCCTGCCCGGACATCCGCAGCAAGACCGTGCACGCCGAGGTCCGCACCCCCTGGGACATCGAGCAGGAGGTGGGCCTGACCGAAGGCAACATCTTCCAGGGCGAGCTGACTTTCGACCAGCTGCTCTTCAACCGTCCGGTGCCGGGATATGCGCAATACGACACCCCGATTGACGGCATGTATATCGTCGGCTCCTCCGCGCATCCGGGCGGCGGGGTGATGGCGGCGCCGGGGGCCAACGCGGCCCGCGAAATCCTGCGAAATATCGGCCGGGGCGGCAACATGACCGGCTACGCGGCCTGAGGAGCGGAAGATGACCACAGCAACCTACGACGCAATTGTCATCGGCGCCGGCCACAACGGACTGGCAGCGGCAGCGACCTTGGCGCGCAAGGGCAAGTCGGTCTGCGTGATCGAAAAGAACGCAAGTACCGGCGGCATGGCCCGAAACATCACCCTTGCAGGCGGGATACAGGTGCCAGAGATCGCGCATCTGCTTTATAACCTGCACCCCAAGGTGAAGAAGGAGCTGGGCCTTGGCTCCGCTCGCGCACCGCTGGAGGTGCGCGATCTGCCTACGGTTTCGCTGTCGGAGGACGGCAACCACGCAGTGATCCGCGGAAGCCAGGCGGAACTCGCAGACGGACGGCCGCACCCCGAAGCCGCACCTTTCGCCGAATTGATGCGCCGCCTGACGTTGTTTGCTGGGCTGCTGGGGCAGCTTTCAACCAAGTCCCCGCCCTCGCTTGAGGGCGGTCTGGCCAGCCTGGACACACTGACGGAGCTTGCCGGGCTGGCCAAGCTGGGGCTGGATCTGAAACGGATGGGCAAGAAGGACATGCGCGAGTTTCTCCGCGTGCTCCTGTCCAACGCCTATGACCTGATCCTGGACGATTTGGAAGACGGCCCGCTGGCCGGTGCGCTGGCGGCGGATGCGGTGCGCGGCGCCTTTGCCGGGCCGCGCTCGCCCGGGACGGTGTTCTCTTTGATGTACCGTCTGGGCCAGGGCGGCGGTGCGCAACTGCCGGTGGGCGGCATGGGCACGGTTACCGCAGCGTTCGAGGCAGCAGCCCGTGCCGCCGGGGCGGAAATCCGCACCGGTACCGGCGTGGCCCGGGTATTGACCGAAAACGATCGCGCTGCAGGCGTGGTGCTGGAGGACGGCACCGAAATCTCTGCCCGGGCAGTTCTGAGCAACACCGGACCGATGCCAGCGATGATGCTGGCGGGGGCGGAGCATTACGACGTGGAAGCGGTGCGGCGGATGCGCAACCAGCGCTGCAAGGGCACCGCCGCCAAGGTGAACCTGGTTCTGAGCGGCGCGCCTGAGTTTACCGGGCTCCGCCCGGAACTGGCGGCAGGCCGGCTGCTGATTGCCCCCAGCGCCACCTATGTGGAGCGCGCCTTCAACCCTGCGAAATACGGGGAAATGCCGAAGAATCCGGTGATCGAGGCGGTCATTCCCAGCCTGACCGACCCGGCTCTGATCAAAGACGGGCAGCATGTGCTGTCTGCCGTGGTCAGTTCCGTTCCCTACGGGCTGGAGGGCGGTTGGGACGAGGCCGCCCGGGAAAAGCTCTCAACCGTCACACTCGCGACATTGGAAAAATACGCCCCCGGCATCGGCGCGCTTGTCACAGAATGCCAAGTGCTTAGCCCCGCGTGCATCGAGGCACGCACGGGTGCGCCGGGGGGGCATTGGCACCATGCGGAGATGGGCATCGACCAGATCCTGACGGTGCGGCCCGCCAACGGCATGGCGCATTACCGGTTTGGTCCCGAGGGCTACTACCTCTGCGGCGCAGGTGCCCATCCGGGCGGCGATGTGACCGGGCTGGCCGGCCGCAACAGCGCCTTGCAGCTTCTGAAAGACGGGGTGATCTGATGACCAAACATGTACCCATCGGCCTGATCGAATCCCCGTTTCAGCCACGGCTGGAGGCACTCAGCACCGCCAAGAGCTGGACCAATTGGGCGGGCTATGTCTCGCCCGCGATGCTGGACACGGTGGAGTTCGAGTATTTCGCCATCCGCAACCAGTGCACCCTGTTCGACATCTCGCCGATGCACAAATACCGCATTACCGGGCCGGACGCCTTAAAAGTGGTGAACCGGCTCGTCACCCGCGACGCCGCCAAGCTGCGCGACGGGCGGGTCGGCTATGCCCTGTGGTGCGACGAAGAGGGCATGGTAATCGACGACGGCACCCTGTTTCGCTTTTCGGAGACGGACTTCCGCCTGTGCTGCCAGGAGCCGATGTACACCTGGCTGCTGGACACCGCTTGGGGGTTCGACGCGGGAATCACAGATGAAAGCCAGGAGATTGCGGCGCTGTCGCTGCAGGGGCCGACTTCATTCTCGCTGCTGCAGGACGCAGGGCTGGGTACCGTCGCGGACATGAAGCCCTTCGACTGGCGTGAGATAGAGCCGGGTCTATGGGTTTCCCGCACCGGCTTCACCGGCGATCTTGGCTATGAACTCTGGGTCCCCAATCATAAGGCGCTGGAGCTGTGGGACAGGCTATGGGCAACAGGCGGCCACTGGGGGCTGAAGGCCATCGGCTTCGACGCGCTCAACATCTGCCGGATCGAGGCCGGGTTCATTGCGGCAGGCTTCGACTTTCAGCCGGTACACACGGCCATGCGCCTTGGCCGCGGCCGCAGCCCGCTGGAGCTGGGTTTTGGCAAGATGGTGGATTTCACCAAGGGCCATTTCAACGGCCGCCGGGCGCTGCTGGACCAGCAAAAGAACGGCCTGCGCTATCACCTGCGTAAGATCGAGATCGGCGGCTTCAAACCGGCGGACGGCGCGCTGATCTACCACAAGAAGAAGAAAGAGGTGGGGCATGTGACCTCTGGCGTCTGGTCCCCCACCACCAAGCGCAACATCGCGCTGGCAGAGTTCAAGGCGCCCTTTGGCGGGGACATCACCGATGACCTATGGGCCGAAATCCATGTCAGCGAAGAAGGCCAATGGGACAGGCGGCTGGTGCCGGTCACCGTCGAGGACAAGCCCTTCTTCATCAACAGCCGTGCGCGGGCGACACCGCCCCGGCCCTTCTAATCCCGATCAGGTATCCCCATGACCAAGATGAAACCCAACACCTTTGCAAATGAACCCAGTGCGGACTCCCTGCACGAGTGGGACCGCACCCACCAGCTGCATCCCTGGATGGCAATGGACGACTGGCGCGGCTATGACAACATGCTGATGGAGACCGCCGAGGGCATCCATCTGTGGGATGCCGCCGGCAAGCGCTATATCGACGGGCCGGGCGGCATGTGGTGCACCCAGATCGGCTATGGCCGCCAGGAGATGGCCGATGCCATTGCCGCGCAGGTGATGAAGCTGCCCTATACCTCCCCCTTCACCAACACCACCGAGCCGTCGGCTGTGCTGGCCAAAAAGATCGCGGACATGGCGCCGGGGGATTTGAACAACGTCTTCTTCACCACTGGCGGCTCCACCGCGGTAGATACGGCCCTGCGCACCATGCAGTACATGAACAACCGCCGCGGCAAGCCGCAAAAGAAGACGATAATTGCCCGCGAGAAGGGCTATCACGGCTCTACCTATCTGGCCCATTCGGTGACCGGCAAGGAGCGCGACAAGAGCCATTTCGATTTCGAAACCCGGCTGGTGCATTTCCTGCCGGACGTGAACCCCTACCGCCGCCCGGCCGGCATGAGCGTCGAGGAATGGTGCGATGCCAAGGTCGCGGATCTGGAAGCTGCCATTGCGGAGATCGGCGCGGACAACATCGGCGCCTTTATCGCCGAGCCGATTCTGTCCTCCGGTGGTGTTATCGTGCCTGCCCCCGGCTACCACAAACGGACCTGGGAACTGTGCCGCGCCAGTGACATCCTTTATATCTCCGACGAGGTTGTGACCGGTTTCGGGCGCCTAGGCCACTGGTTCGCGTCTGAGGAGGTCTTTGGCATTCAGCCCGACATGATCACCTGCGCCAAGGGGCTGACTTCCGGTTACCTGCCGCTGGGGGCCTGTATCATCTCCGACCGGGTGATGGAGCAGATGAGCCATCTGGGGACGCCCTCCTCCTACACCAACGGCTACACCTATTCGGGCCATCCGGTGTCCTGCGTCGCGGCGCTCAAGAACATCGAGATCATTGAGCGTGAAGGCATTCTGGACCATGTCCGCGCTGTCACCCCGCATTTCCAGGCGCGCCTGCGCGATCTGATGAGGTTCGATATCGTCGGCGACGCCCGCGGAGAGGGGCTTTTGGGCTGCATCGAGTGCCAGGCAGAGGATCTGGAGGCCGAGCGCAAGCTTGGCTCGATGATAGATGCCGCCTGCGAGGAGATGGGCCTGATCGTGCGCCCGCTGATCAACATGGCGGTGTTTTCGCCGCCGCTGATCATCACCTTGGATCAGATCGACGAGATGTTCGACATCCTGGAGCGTGCCATTCAGCAGGTGGAGGCACAGCTGGCAGCGTGAAACCGGAGGGGCTGGCACAGGCTCCCGTCACCCTTCCCGAACTTGCGGGCGCAATCGGTGGTCCCCGGCGCCCGCTTTTTTTTGCCTTAAGACTTCCCGGTCGGACGGCTGCCCGGGAGAACCTCCCCTTCTGGTTCAATTTAGCTCGCTGACAGAGGGCCGTCCCGCAGCGTGTACTGCGGAACCAAAGGTCAAGGTTTCCCCTCAGACCGTGTGTTCGCGGCGTCCGTATTTCTGCGCCAAATCCACGTCCTGCCCCAGATCCATCGCTGCGCGGTAGCCGCTTTGCACGGCGGCGGCGATGATGTGCGGTGCTTCGGCATCGCCGATACGTGTCACGGTTTTGATCCCGGCCTCCAGCAGCCCGTCTCCCATCGCCTTCAGCCCGTCGTATAGCCCCAGAACCGGCAGACGGCGGGTGAGCGGGATGATGGCGTCGCAGGCAAGGGTGCTGCGCGCGTCCGAGAACATGCACGCCAGAACCGCTTCGCCCCTCTGTGCGGCCACCAGCATCCGGTTGGGCACCACCGCGACGCCTGCCTCGATCAGGGCGGCGTTCGACTGGTAAACCTCCGTGGTCCACTGCCCCCAGTCGCAGGGGCGGCCCGCAGGTGTCACCAGCGTGACCCGGTGCCCCTCCTTGCGCAGTTGCAGCGCCAGGACCGAGCCGAGGTAGTAGTGGTCGTCATCATAGATCACCACGTGATCCGCGTTGAGCGCCTCGCCGTTCAGCACGGTTTCTGCCGACACGATCATGCCGGGCACTTCCTCCTCCAGCCCAGTATCGGAATGCCGCCCGACGGTGTCCGTTGCCCAGACCGCCCCGGTGGCGGCAATCACATGCGAGACGCCCAGGTCCAGCACATCAGCCGCCTCCAGCGGGCTTTCCGGGTAGACCTCCACATTGGGCAGCTTTTCGATCTGCCCGATGCGCCAGTCGCGCACGCGGGCCCATTCGCTCATCCCCGGCAGGCGGGATTCGCGGGTGACGCGGCCGCCCAGGGTCCGGCTGGCCTCTGCCAGCATCACCGAATGGCCGCGCTCGCCCAGCACCCGTGCAGCCTCCAGCCCGGCGGGGCCGGCGCCTACTACCAGCACTTTCTCAGGGGCTGTGCTGCGGCCGGTTTTCTCCGGATGCCAGCCCTGGCGCCATTCCTCGCCCATGGTCGGGTTCTGGGTGCAGCGCAGCGGTACCCCCAGCGAGTCATGCGCGTAGCAAATGTTACAGCCGATGCATTCGCGAATGTCCTCGCTGCGGCCCTCCGCTATCTTCTTGGGCAAGAACGGATCGGCAATCGACGGCCGCGCCGCACCGATCAGGTCCTGCCCGCCTTGGCGGATCACCTGCGCCATAGTGTCCGGCGAGGTATACCGGCCAACCGCCACGACAGGCTTGGAGGTCAGCGATTTAGCCTGCGCGATACTATCAGTGAAAGACGCTTCCTTAACGAACCGGCTCGCGCCCATTTCGACTCCATAGTCCGGCACCACCAGGTCCCACAGGTCCGGCAGGTCGGCCAGCATGGCAAAGGCGTCGTAGCTTTCCGTATCCCCCAGCCCGACGCTGAACCGGGTTGCCACGGCGCACTTGTGGCCGACAGCCTCCTTGGTTTCCTCGATCAGCTCACGCACCAGCCGCACCCGGTTCTCCAGTCTGCCGCCGTATTCGTCGCTGCGGGTGTTGTTCACCGGGTCGAGGAATTCCGACAGCAGGTAGCCATGGGTGGCATAGACGTAGACGATATCGAACCCGGCCTCGACCGCCCGCAGCGCGGCATCGCGGTGCCATTTGCGGATGTTGCGGATATCTTCGCGGTCAATCTTGCGCGCCTGGCCGGGGTGCAGGACCGTGGCATCTGTCTGTGGCCGGTTGCGCATGCCCAAGGGCGCCAGCCGGGTGCCGAAGTTGGTCACCATGCCGCCGCCGATCCACAGCTCCACCCCGGCCAGCGCGCCATGCTCATGCACGGCGTCCGTCATCAGCCGGTTGGCGCGGATGTCATCCTGATCCCACAGTGCAGCATAGGGGTAATAGTCGTTGTCCGAGGTCGGGTGGATCGAGCAGAACTCAGTGTTCACAACACCCCATCCGCCCTCTGCCTTCATTCCGCGCATGGCCGCAACGGTTCGCGGCCGCCGCCAGCCCATGCCCGCGCAGTGCGGCACCTGATAGAACCGGTTTCTTGTCTCCACCGGGCCGATTTTCAGCGGCTGGAACAGGATGTCATGACGGGGATCGCGCATCGGCAGGGACCTTTCAGGAGGCGGGCTTCATCTCTAATTTAATTGAGCGCTCAAATAATTCTTGTGTCAAGCCGGTTTCCCTCCTAACCTTTTCCTATCACGGCCGGACCTGTGCCTGAGAGGGTAAAGCGCGGGGAAATAGGGCCGCGGCAACAGGGAGACTTTCATGAAAATTTTGAAAACAGCCACGGCGCTTGGCATGGTCCTGTCCCTTCAGGCAGGCGCGGGCCTGGCCGCCGATGCGGACCTGACCGTATTCGACTGGGCCGGATACGAGGACCCTGAATTCTTCTCGACCTATATCGCAGAGCATGGGGACGGTCCGACCTTTGCCTTTTTCGGGGATGAGGAAGAAGCCTTCCAGAAACTGCGTTCGGGGTTCCGCGCGGATGCTGTCCACCCCTGCTCTCAATCGGTGCCGAAATGGATCGAGGCCGGGCTGCTGGCACCGCTCGACACCACCCGGATCGAACGCTGGGACGAGCTGGAGCCGAGTTTCCGCGACATCGAGGCCTATACCAAGGACGGTGAGAGCTATTTCATCCCGGCCGACTGGGGCAACACCGCGGTCACCTATCACACCGAACACCTGAGCGAAGCGGATGTGGCCAGCTTGCAGGCCTTTGCGGATCCCAAGCACCAGGGCCGGATCTCGATCGGCGACAATGTGGATGACGCCTATGCCCTGGGGTTTCTTGCAACTGGTGTCACGGACTGGACCAACGCAACGGAGGCGCAATTCCAGGCGGCCTCCGGCTTCCTGCGCAAGGTGCATCAGAACGTGCGCACCTACTGGTCCGACGGCGCCTCGCTGGCGCAGCTGATGCAAAGCGGCGAGGTCTATCTGGCCTGGGCCTGGAACGAGACCTATTCAACGATGAGCTATGAGGGCCACCCGATCGCGATCAAGCGCGACACCGCTGAGGGCGCATCCAGCTGGGTGTGCGGTTATGCAAAACTGGCCAATGCGCCCGGTTCCGAAGACAAGTTCTATGACTTCATCAACGCCTGGCTGGAACCGAAGACCGCCAATTATCTCGTCAGCAGCTGGGGATATGGCCACGGCAATGCCAAGGCGATGGCGGACATGAACGCCGAGGACTTGGCGGCAATGGGGCTTGAAAGCAGCGAAAGCCTGCGCGCCAAGACCCTGTGGCAGGCGCCGGTGCCCTCGGCGCTGCGCGAAAAGATGATCGCTGAATTCGAACTGATTAAGGCCGGGTTCTGACACCAGCCCAGCACCACCAATGACGAAACGCCCCGCCGGTTTGGCGGGGCGTTTTCTTGTTTGCCGGAGTGTTTTTCGAGGGGCGCCGTCCAGCCCGCCCTATTGGAACAACACGATGGAGTCCGCGCCCCACCCCACCGGCACCTCGCTGCCAGGCGGCACGATGGACCGGCCTGCGGTGTTGCGCATCGAGATGGTCACATCCTCAGCGTGGCCGGGCAGGCGCACGCTGTAATAGGTCATGTCGCCATAATAGGCGGTGCCGGTCACCTCGCCCCTGGCGACGTGCTCGGTCTGCTCGCTGCCGTCGAACAGGATGGTCAGCATCTCCGGGCGGATGCCGATGGTTTCCAGATTCCGCAAATCCAGCCCCTCGGGGACCTGCGCCGATGGCAGCTCGATACTGCCCAGCGCCGGTATGTCGAGTGCCAGGTGGCCGTTCATGCGGCCGGTCGCGCGTGCGTCGAGGAAGTTCATCACCCCAATGAAGGAGGCCACACGCCGGTCCACCGGACGCCGGTACAGCTCCTCGGGCGTGGCCAGCTGGGCGATGCGGCCGTCGAACATCACCGCGATGCGGTCCGACATGGTCAGCGCCTCCTCCTGGTCGTGGGTCACCAGGATGAAGGTAATGCCGAGCCGCTGCTGCAACTGGCGCAGCTCCACTTGCATCTGGTCGCGCAGCTTCTTGTCGAGCGCCGACAGCGGCTCATCCAGCAGCACCACCTTGGGCTTCATCACCAGCGCCCGCGCCAGCGCCACCCGCTGGCGCTGCCCGCCGGACAGCTCATGCGCCGCGCGGGACCCCAGCCCGCCCAGATCCACCATTTGCAGCGCCTGCTCCACCTCGCGGGCGATCTCGGCTTTCGGCATCCTCCGGGTCTTCAGGCCATAGCCTACGTTCTCCGCCACGCTGAGGTGCGGGAAGATCGCATAGGACTGAAACACCATATTGGTGGGGCGCCGGTTGGCGGGAACGCCTGCCATGTCCTGGCCCGCGATCACGATGGTGCCGTCCGTCGGCGTCTCGAATCCGGCGATCATCCGCAACAGGGTTGTCTTGCCGCAGCCCGAGGGTCCCAGCAGCGAGAAAAACTCGCCCTCGTTGATGGTTGCATCGATGCCTTTCAAAGCCTGGAAGCTTCCGAAGGTCTTGGTGACGCCCGCAAGGTCGATGATGGGCTTGGGAGATGGGCTGGCCATGTCAGGCAAATCCTCCGGTGGCTGAAGCTTCGATACCCTGTTTCCGGGCGGCGCGGCGGCGGAACCACTCGGCCAGGATCAGGAGCAGGACGGACAGGGCCAGCAGGATGGTCCCCAGCGCCATCACCGACGGCAGCTTTCCAGGGAAGCGCAACTGGCTCCAAATGTAGACCGGCAGGGTGACCTCCGTGCCGGTCAGGAAGAAGGCGATGATGAACTCATCCAGCGAGATGGTGAAGGTGATCAGCAGGCTGGACACCACGCCCGGCATGACCAGGGGCAGAACCACGCGGCGGAAGGTGCCCCAACGGCTTTCGCCCAGGTCATAAGAGGCTTCCTCCAGACTCTGGTCCAGCCCGTGAAAGGCGGAGTTCAGGATGGCGATGGAAAAGGGCGTGCAAATCAGCACGTGGCCCAGGATCACGGTGGCCAGCGACAGCGGCATGCCCAGCTGCATCAGCAGCACCAGCAAGGCCACCGCCACGATGATTTCCGGCAGCACCAGCGGCAGCATGATGAAGCTCATGATGCCGCGTTTGGCGGGGAAGCGGTAGCGCGCGGCAGCCCGCGCCGCACAGGCGCCGAGAAGGGTGCTCAGCACTGCAGACGACAGACCCACCACCAGCGAGTTCCGCACCGCGCCATGCAGGGCTTCGGTCTGCCACAGCACATCGAACCACTGTGTCGTGAAACCGCTCAGCGGAAAGGAGATGATGGTGGCATCGTTGAAGGCAAACATCGGCAGCAGGATCACCGGTGCATAGAGGAACACCATGTAGGCCACCGCGTAGACGGCCAGCCACTTGGCCGAAAGAGCTTTCAGGGCGGGTTTCATTGCACCTTGCCTCCAAACCGTTTGCCAAGAAGGAAAATCACCGCGCTGATGCTGGCCACGATTAGCATCGATGAAATCGCCAGCGCAGCCCCCAGCGGCGCATTGTTTGCCTTGCCGAATTGTATCTGGATCATGTTTGCGATCATCAGCCCGTCGGTGCCGCCGACCAGCTTGGGCGTGATGAAATCGCCGATTGTCGGGATCAGGACGATCAGGGTGGAGGCAATGACACCGGGCATGGCCAGCGGCAGGGTGATGCGGAAGAACCGGCGCACCGGCCCGTCGCCCAGATCCTCTGCCGCTTCCAGCAGGGAGCGGTCGATTTTCTCCAGCGCGACGAAAATCGGCAGGATCGCAAAGGGCGCCCAGGCGTGCGCCAGGGTCAGCACCACGGCATTGGCGTTGTACAGCAGGAAAGTCAGCGGCTCGTCGATGATACCCAGCCCGGTGAAAGCAGTGTTCAGCACACCGTTGTAGCCGAGGATCACTTTCCACAGGAACACCCGCAGCAGGTAGCTGGTCCAGAACGGCACGGTGATCAGGAACAGCCACAGCGCCTTGCGCTGCTTGACGTGAAACGACAGGTAATAGGCGATCGGAAAGGCCAGTGCCACGGTCACCGCCGTGACGACCAGCGAGATCGTCAGCGAGCGCAGCAGCAGGGTCCGGTAGATCGGCTTGGTCCAAGCCTCCCGGTAGTTGTCCAGCGTGAAGGTGGTATCGAGCTCCAGATAGTTCTGGGTCCAGAAACTGAAGGTCAGCACCATCACCAGCGGTGCGGCCAGCATCAGCAGCGAATAGAGCAAGGTCGGGCTGATCAATGCGAGGCCCTGGCGCCTCTCTCCGGTTAGCATTCGTGGCTCCTCCTGGCCGGTTTTCAGGGCGCCGCCATTGCCTGGGCGGCGCCCGCATTCATGTGCTGCCCTGCTGCGCCAGCAGTTCAGCGTTACGGGCCTTCAGCTGGCCAGGCTCCGGCTCATCCTGTTCCAGAACCGGGAACAGCTTGCGCAGCTCGTCGTGGTAGCTGCGCACGCCGTGCTCCAGATCCGACAGGATCACGCCATCATAGCCGCTGGAGAAAGCCGCCTCCCAGCACCATTCAATCAGCTGCTCATCCTCTTTCGAGGTGATCCTGTCGATCCGCCCGCTAAGATAGCGGGCGGCGCGCAGCTGCCGGTCCTCTGCCGGACGCTTGTAGCAGGCGGCGCGCTGGACGGTGCGGCCGTTTTCCACCGGGAACTCGTGGTAGAAGATCACCGAGTCGGGGTAAATCCCGAACACCAAATTTGGAAAGACGCCAAGATAGAGCCAGGCTGCCTGATGCTCCTCGTCCAGCCCATCGGCTTTTGGCAGCAGCTTCTTGTAGTTGCGTACGCTCCACATCCGCCCGTCGCCGGGGCGGAAGCCGCCAAAGGACCGCGCGGCGCCATTGCTGAACGGCTGATCGTCATAGTTGCTGCCGAACAGATCGTGCAGGCCGGGGTGCGCCAGCGGCACATGGTAGCCCTCGTTGTCCACGTCGCGGACACATTTCCAATTGGCGGCAATTTCCGTGGTGCCGATCCCGTTTCCGTCCGGCAGAAGCTCCGCCAGGCCGTAGGGACCTACCTCTTCTTCGAACTGCGCCATCACCTCGGACACCGCGGGCTGCGGCCCCGGCTTGAAGCGAACAAAGACAAACCCGTGCCAGATATCCATCTCCACCGGCTTCAGGCCCCATTCCACCGGATCCAGCTCCGGCAGCGTCTCGGGCCGAGCCGCTCCGCGCAGCGTGCCGTCCAGATTGAAGGCCCAGCCGTGGAAGGGGCAGATGATGGCGTGCTTGCAATGGCCCTTGTCCTCCGCCACGACCCGGCTGCCGCGGTGGCGGCACAGGTTGTGAAAGGCGCGCACCTGACCGTCTTTTCCCCGCACCACCAGGGCCCGCTCGCCTGTAAAATCCGCAGCCATGAAATCGCCGGGCTCCGGCACATCGTTCACATGGCAAACCAATTGCCAGTGCTGCCGGAACAATAGCTCCTTTTCCTCCTCCAGAAGCTCCGGATTGGTATAGCTCCAAGCAGGCAATCCGGTACGGCCCGCCCTGGGATCAGACTGAAACAGCACGTCATCCTTCATGTGGGTCTCCTTCCCTCTGGCAAGAATCAGTAGCATTGTTTATTTGAGCGCTCAAATAAAATATTTCGCAGGAAACTGATTTCGCGGCTGGACAAAACAGGGAACTGGCATCAAGTTTGAGCGATCACTCAAACGCCAAGGGGAGAAGCAAATGCGCCGTGCCAGAAGCCGCAGAAGACCCGCCGCCTCCGCTGCAGCACCTGTCAGCAAAGGCCCGCACTCGCTGGCCACGCCTGCCTACGCGCCGCTTACGCAGGCGCAGGTGGACCGGGTCGTGGACACGGCGATTGAGTTGCTGGCCACCTCCGGCGTAGTGTTCGAACCTGGCGGCGAAGCGGACACCCTGCTGCGCGGCGCCGGCTGCACGCTATCAGCTGAGGGCATCGTAACGATCCCGGAAACCGTCACCCGCAGGGCGCTGGAAACCGCCGCACGCTCCGCCACGCTGTGGGACCGCAACGGTGAAAACCCCATTTCAATTGATTGCGATCACACTTGGTTCATGCCCGGCATGACCTGCATCGCGGTCTATGACGAGAACACCGGCGAGCCGCGCCCCTCAACCCGCGAGGACCTGGCCCTGATCACCCGGGTTGCCGACAAGCTGCCGCATGTCGACGGCGTATGTATCGCGGTGAAGAACGTCGAAGAGTCGAACCAGTTCGGCGAAATCGACGAATTCGCCTGCCTGATGGAAAACACCACCAAGCCTCTGGAATATCTTTGCGAACACCCCTCCTCGCTGGATGCGGTGATCGAGATGGCGGCCGCGCTGCGCGGATCGCACCAGGCGCTTCGGGAGAAGCCTTATTTCCTGCATCTGATCACACCGCTGCCGGTGAACCTTGCGCGGATTCATTCCGACCAGATCATCACCGCCGCCCGGGCGGGTATTCCGGTTGGAGTTGGCACCCTGCCCATTGGCGGAGCGTCCTCCCCGATCACCCTGGCCGGATGCATCACCCATGCGCTGATGACGGATTTCGCCGCGGTTGTGCTGGGTCAGCTCGCCGCCGAAGGCAGCTTTTGCGTTGGCTGTTCGGATGTGAATTTCATGGAACCGGCAACCGGCGCCATCGGCAGTTTCTCACAGACCTCGGTTAGCGACATGGCGATGTGCCAGGTGCGCCGTTCGCTGGGCTTCCCGTCGCTCACCGGCATCGGTGGCTGTTCCGTCGCGCGCCGTTTCAATCAGGATGCGGTCTGGGAAATCTCCTCGAACATGACGCAGATGTTCTACAACCGCCCGGCCACGATCGATTACATGGGCTCGCTCGATCAGGGCCTGACCTATTCGCTGCATGCCCTGCTGCTGTGCGACGACCTCGCGGGGCTGCTGCGCAAGATGTGGCAGGGACTGGAGGTTTCTGACGACCAGATGGCGGTCAGCCTGATCCGAGAAGTCGGCCCGACCGGCAATTTCCTGGCGCATCAGCACACGGTCGACAATTGCCGGACACAGGTCTGGAACTCCCGCTATTTCGGCCCGAACATACCGCTCAGCAACGCAGGCGCACCGGATCAGGATCTGCTGGAGCGGATCGGCGATGATCTCAAGGCGATGCTGGCCGAGCTGGAACAGCCTACGCTGCCGCCGGAGACATCAGCGGCCATCAGCACGATATTGGGAAAGTACAGGAAACTGGCCGCGTAAGCCGCCCCAGCAGCCCCTGCCGGTTCGGACCAGATCACCCTGCCAGGCTCAGGCGCTTTCCAGGGCGGAGCGCTTGAGCTGTTTCCACAGCACATCCAGCGTCTGCTTGGTGCTGCGGGGGTCGCGGTAGAGGCGGATTTCCAAGTCGGTGGCCAGCCGTTCATCCACTACCGAAAAACGCCCCTGCTTGATCTCTTCGCGGCACAGGCTCAGCGGCAGCCAGCCCATGCCGAACCCCTCCTGGATCATCGCCTTGACGCTGTTGGCCAGGGCGTTCTGGTTGACGACAAAGACCTTCTGCGTCGGCAAAAGCTGCGTCAGGGCGAACTCCTGCACCGACCGCAGGGCAGACACTGCACCATAGGACAGCAGCGGCACCGCGTCCTTGCTGCCCGCCGCAAAGCCAAACTCCGGCGCCCCGTCCGGGGTGCTGCGGGAGACCGGCACATAGCGGTCGGTCGAGAGTGTCAGGTATTCGAAATTGGCGACCTCCAGCGGCCCCAGGAAATCCATCGACGGGTGCCAGTAGGTCAGGATCACGTCGCAATAGCCCTGCTGCAGCGCGCTGACGAACTGGTCGGCTGCCCAGGAGGTGGAGTTAAGGTCGGTATCCACCCCGCCCTCGCTGGCGAGCGGCGCAATCAGGGTCTTGTAATGCGTCATGTAGAGCGACTGCGAGGCGGCAAAGCGGATCACGTTTTCACCCGCCGCGTCGATCGTCTGGCAGCGCTCGATGGTTTCCTCGTAAGTGCGCAGCATGATGCGCGACTGCGACAGGAACACCTCCCCTGCCGGGGTCAGGGTCAGCGGCAGGGTCTCGCGGTTGATCAGCCGCACGCCGATCTCATTCTCCAGCGCCCGGATTCGGCGGGAGAACGCAGGCTGGCTGACGTTACGCTCTTCGGCCGCGCGCGAGAAATTCTTGCACGCGACCAAAGCCTCGAAATCCTTGAGCCAGATGATGTCCAACTAGCGTCCCGTCCTAGCCGGCGGCCATCGCATCCAGCCTGTCTTCCTCGACAGCATGGCAGGCAACTATGCTGCCATCGGGCTGGTGAATGGCTTTGGGCTTTTCACTCTTGCATCGTGCTTCCGCAAAGGCGCAGCGGCTTTGGAAGGGGCAGCCTTGCGGCAGGTTGATCGGCGTCGGGATCTCGCCCTTGAGGCGGATATGGTTCGGCCGGTCGTCCTTCAGCTGCGGCACCGCGGACAGCAAGGCCCGAGTATAAGGGTGTTTCGGGTTGGAGAACAATGTCGCGGTGTCCGCAACTTCGCATACCGACCCGAGGTAAAGAACCGCGACGCGGGTGCCGAAATGCTCCACCACACTCAGGTCGTGAGTGATGAACAAATAGGTGAGACCGCGGCTTTCCTTGGCCTCCAGCATCAGGTTCAGCACCTGCGCCTGGATCGACACGTCCAGCGCGCTGATCGGCTCGTCCGCGATGATGAACTCCGGATCGACGGTCAGGGCGCGGGCAATGGCGATCCGCTGGCGCTGGCCGCCGGAGAATTCATGCGGGTAGCGTTTCGCCCAGCTGGGATCGACCCCCACCGACAGCATCACCTCGGTCACCTTGTCCCGCACCTCCGCCGCCGAAGCACCGGGGTTGTGGTGCCGCACGGGTTCTTCCAGCGCCTGACGGATGGTCATGCGCGGGTTGAGCGAGGCATAGGGGTTCTGGAAGATCATCTGAATCTTCTTGCGCAGCGGCTGCATGCCGGCGCGCGACAGGTTGTCGATGCGCTGCCCGTCATAGTGGATCTCGCCCGCGGTGGGGGTCAGCAGGCCCGCCACCAGCCGCGCAACGGTGGACTTGCCGCAGCCCGACTCGCCGACCACGCACAGCGCCTCGCTGCGGCCGACGTTCAGCGAGATGTTGTTCACCGCGTGGACCGAGCGGGTTTCCCGCACGATCCTGCCCTTCTTGAACTTCAGCGTCTCCAGGAAGCCGTGATCGAGATCGAACCGCTTTTCCAGGTTCTTGATTTCCAGCAGAGGGCGGTCCGTGTTTACATCCTTCATGCCCGTGCCTCCTGACGGTCTTCATCGCTGTGCAGGCGCTGTACTTCGTGGCAGGCCACCTCGACCTCGCCATACTGCACGATTTCCGGCACCCGGCTGCGGCACAGATCGGTGGCGTATTTGCAGCGAGGATTGAAGGCGCAGCCCTGGGGGATGCTAGCCAGTCCCGGCATGTTGCCGGGGATCTGCTTCAGCCGCTGGCCCGGCACCGTCTGCTGCGGCAGCGCGTTGATCAGCCCTTGGGTATAGGGGTGCTGCGGATCGTTGATGATTTCCCGGGTGCGCCCGGCTTCGATGATCCGGCCTGCATACATCACCAGCGTGCGCTCGGTCATCTGGCTGACCACGCCCAGGTCGTGGGTGATCAGGATCAGCCCCACCTGGTTGGACTGGCACAGCTCCAGCATCAGCTCCATGATGTCGGCCTGGATGGTCACATCCAGCGCGGTGGTCGGCTCATCCGCGATGATCAGCTGTGGGTCCAAGAGCAGTGCAATCGCGATGATGATCCGCTGGCGCATCCCGCCCGACAGCTCGTGCGGGTACTGCTCCAGCCGTTCCTCCGGCGAGGGAATATAGACTTCGCGCAGCTTGACGATGGCAATCTGGCGCGCTTCCTCGCGGCTCAGCTTGCGGTGCGCCATAAGCGTCTCGATCATCTGCTGGCCGATGGTCAGCACCGGGTTCAGCGTCACCATCGGATCCTGGAAGATCATCGCCATCCGGTTGCCGCGCAGATTGCGCAGGCGCTTGTCATTCATCTGAACGACATCCTCACCGTCGAACAGGATCTGGCCGCTGTCGATATAGCCCGGGCGGCTCAGCAGGTTCATCAGCGAAAAGCCGGTGATCGACTTGCCGGCGCCGCTTTCGCCAACGATGCCCAGGCGCTCGCCCTTGGCGAGGTCGAAGGATATGCCATTGAGGGCAGTAACCGTCTGGTCGCGCATGGCGAATTTGACGGTGAGGTCGCGAACGGAAAGAAGGCTCATCGCGTTACCCCTTGTAGAGTTTCGGGTTCAGGACGTCGCGCATCCAGTCGCCCAGCAGGTTGATGACAAGAACCAGCACCACCAGCACCACGCCGGGAATGGCGGTGATCCACCAGCTGCCGGAGAAGATGTAGTCGAAGCCGGAAGAGATCAGAGAGCCCAGCGACGGCTGGCTCGGCGGCATCCCCAGCCCCAGGAAGCTGAGCGAGGCCTCGGAGATGATCGCATTGGCGACCTGCACGGTGGAGATCACGAAAATCGGCGACAGCGAATTCGGCAGGATGTGCCGCACCATGATCCGCATCGGGCCAAAGCCCAGCACCCGGGCGCTGTCGACATATTCCTTCTTCTTCTCGGCCAGCACGGTGGCGCGCACGGTGCGGGCGTATTGCGGCCATTCCGCCACCCCGATCACCGCGATCAGAAAGACAACGGCATAGCGGTTGAAAGTGTCAGAGCCGAACATCGCCTGAGTCATGGCCAGGAAGATGATCGCCACCATCAGGGTGGAGAACGACAGCTGGATATCGGCAAGCCGCATCAGCAGGCTGTCCAGGCGGCCGCCAACATAGCCCGCAAGCAGGCCGATGGAGATGCCCAGGAACGCCTGCAGCGCCACGGCGCAGATGCCGATCAGCAGCGACAGCCGGGTGCCATAGAGGATGGTGGACCACAGGTCGCGGCCCTGGTCGTCGGTGCCCAGCATGAACTCCGGCAGGGCGCCGTCGATCCAGACCGGCGGGTATTCCGAGTTCATGATGTCGATCTGCGCCGGGTCATAGGGATCATAGGGCGCGATCACCGGTGCCAGGAAGGACGCCGCCGCGATCAGCAGGAACACGATCATGCTGACTACCGCCACCGGATTGCGGCGGAAGCTGTAGCCCATGTTTGAATTCCAGGCCTTGGACCAGCGCGACGGTTCGGACTTCGGGTTCAGCGTTTCGGTGCTCATGCGCCCATCCTCGCAATATTCACGGTCGGGTTCACCAGGCCATAGATCAGGTCGACGATGGTGTTGGTGACCACAAAGATGAAGCCGACGACAATCAGGTAGGCCACGATCAGCGGGGTGTCGACGCGGTTCACCGCCTCAAGGAACATGAAGCCCATGCCCGGCCACTGGAACACCGTCTCGGTCAGGATGGTGTAGGCCACCATGGTGCCGATCTGCACGCCGCCCACGGTGATCACCGGCAGAAGCGTGTTCTTCAGCGCGTGCACGAAATAGATGCGCCACGGGTTGATGCCCTTGGCCTTGGCGTATTTGACGTATTCCGACTGCAGCACTTCCATCATCTCGGCCCGGATCAGGCGGACAAACAGCGGCAGCATGATCGACGCCAGCGCAAAGGAGGGCAGGATGATGTGCATCCAGCCGTCGGCGGTGGCAAAGTTGGTCTCCCAGTAGCCCCAGACATGCACGGTGTCGCCGCGCCCGTAGGAAGGGAACCAGCCGTATTCCACCGAGAACACAAAGATCATCAGGATGGCGGTCAGGAACACCGGGATCGAGATGCCGACAATCGACAGGCCCATGATGATGCGGCTCAGGATGCTGTCCGGCTTGATCGCGGTATAGACGCCCAGAGGCACCGAGAAGCCGACGATGATCAGGGTGGCGCCGAACACCAGCTCCAGCGTCGCGGGCAGTTTCTTCAGGATCACGTCCAGCGCCGGCTCCTTGAAGAAATAGGAGGTGCCCAGATCGCCCTGCAGCGCATTGCCCGCAAACCGCAGGTATTGGGTCAGGAAGCTGTCGTTCAGCCCCAGTTCATCGCGCAGCTGCTGGCGCACTTCTTCCGAGACCGACTGGCCGACCAGCTCGCGCAGCGGGTCGCCCAGGTTGCCCTGGATGGCAAAAGCAATCAGCGAGATGACGAACATCACCGCAATCGCCTGAATCACTCGCTTTGCGAGATAGGCAAACATCTTCCTGACCTTTGTAGAGTTCGATGACAGCGCAGGACGCAAGGCCCAAGGGATCTGCGGAGCCTGCAATCGCGGCCTTGGCGGCCGCTTGTTATGAGAGTGCCCCGGGCCGGCCGGGGGAGACCGGCCCGGGTCTGTTCAGTGGCTTAGCTGCCGGTTTCGACAACCAGGTCACCGAAATAGGGGAAGTTCAGCGCGTTCACGATCTCCGCCGCGTTCATGCCGGACTTGGCGCCCCAGGCCAGGTTCTGCCAGTGCAGCGGGATGAAGGCTGCCTCTTCGTACAGGATGCCTTCCAGCTTCTGCAGCAGCTCCGCACGCTTGGCCGGGTCGGTTTCCGCGTTGGCCGCGTTCATCAGCTTGTCGGCTTCCGGGTTGCAGTAGTTGCCGGAGTTGTACTGGCCATTGCCGGTTGCTTCATCCGGGCAGGCGGTCAGGAACTGGTGGAAGTTGGCGGAATCTTCGGTGTCCGCATGCCAGCCGATCATCATCATGTCCGCTGCGCGCTCGTCGAAGGTCGGCCAGTACTGCGCCTTGGGCATCGTCTGCAGGTCAACCTTGATGTTGATCTGCGCCAGCATCGAAGCCACCGCCTGGGCGATCTTGTCGTCGTTCACATAGCGGTTGTTCGGCGCCATCATGGTGATCGAGAAACCGTCGGCATAGCCTGCTTCGGCCATCAGCGCCTTGGCTTTTTCCAGATCGTAGCGCGGTGCCAGGGCTTCGTTGTAGCCCAGGTAGCCGGCCGGGCTGGCCTGCGCGCCCACGGTGCCGAAGCCGCGCATGATGCGGTCAACGATGCCTGCGTTGTTGACAGCATAATCGATTGCCTGGCGGACGCGGGCGTCCTTGAAGGCTTCGACGCGGTTCTGGTTCATCTGGAAGGTGATGATGCGGGTGCCGGGCATGGTGATCAGGTCAACACCCTCAGCCTCTTCCACGCGCTTCAGATCGGTCGGCGGGACCGGCGCGATGAAGTCCACGTCGCCGGACAGCAGCGCTGCAACGCGGGTCGGGTCTTCCTTGATCGGGGTCAGCACGATCTTGTCGACATTGCCGCCGCTTTCGGTGTCCCAGTAATCGGCATAGCGGTCGAACACCACTCGCACACCCTGCTCACGCTCGGAGACGATGAAAGGGCCGGTGCCGGAGACATTGCGCGAGGCAAAGCTGTCGCCGTGCTTGACCACTTCGGCCTTGTCCTTGCCGTCGGCAGTGGTGCCGGAATAGAACACGCTGTCCATCGGGAAGATGTAGGTCGCGGTGTGCAGGACCAGCGGATAGGGCTCCGAGGTCTTGAGGTCGAAGGTCATGTCATCCACGACTTCGACATCGGTGAAGGGTGCGAAGATGCCCTTGAAATCGTCACTCTGCTTGAGCCGGTCGAAGGTCCAGTCGACGTCCTTGGCGGTCAGCGGGTTGCCGCTGTGGAAGGTCACGCCGCTGCGCAGTTTGAAGCGCATGGTGGTGCCGTCGATCTGCTCCCAGCTTTCGGCCAGGCGCGGCTCGAACTGCAGGTCCTGGGTCCAGCGCACCAGCGGGTCAAAGACCATGTGCGACAGCTGCAGCGTGCCGCCGGACAGCTGTTCATGCGGATCCAGCGAGACCGGGTCAGCGTCATAAGCAACGCGCACGGTGGTTTCGGCATAAGCAACCGGTGCCATCGCCACCACCGCAGCAGCCGCCAGGCTTCTGACAAATTTCGTCATTAGGCATACTCCCCTGTGATTATGGCGCAAACGCTATCCTGCAGCGCGGAAACTGTGAAATGCCGATATCGCATAGGGTATGCAGGACGCACATCGGGGCTATGCGCCCAAGGAATAGCACAACCTTTGCAAATGCTTACGTGTGCTGGCTTGGTCCGCATCCGCGTCGGCAAGGGGACCGCGCCCGCCGACAGCCGGCGCATTTCTCCCGGCGCGTGCCCGCCGCGCAACACCACTGGCGTCAGTAAATCCGCAGGAATCTGCCCTTGGCGAACGCGCTCTTGCCGGTTGATCCCGGGCCGTCCCCTCCGTTTAACGGAGCCCCTCCTAGGGCAGCAGCGCGCGGCCCCTGTCAAGGAAGCCCTGATATTCCTCCGCGGGCACCAAACTGCCGCCGGTGGCCCACATGACATGAGTGGCCTGCCCCATGCGGCCAGTCAGCCCGTGCTGTGCCAGATAGCCCTGCCCTTCCGGTGTCGAGAGCAGCATCCTTGGCCCGCCCAGACAGGCCGCGGCCGAGGGTTCCAGCTGCAGCCCTGCATGATCCTGCGCCAGCGCCAGCCAGCGGAACAGATCGTCATCCGAGGCGGTATAGACCCCGCTCAGCAGCGGCTGCATCACCCGGGCCACGAACTGGCTCACCTCCGCCACCGCCATGCCATCGGCCTCGGTCTTGTTGGTCAGCCCCGCGTCATAGACGCTGACCACCCGCTCCAGCCCGGAAGCCAGCTGCACCAGCGCACAGGGCGACTGCACCGGCTCCACAAAGAAGCAATGCGCGTGATCGCCGAACACCTGCTTCAGCCCATAGGCCACCCCGCCCGGCGCGCCGCCGATGCCGCAGGGCAGATACAGGAACAGCGGGTGCTCTGCATCCACTTGTATCTGCCGGGCTGCCAACTGGTCCCGCAGCTCAGCCGCAGCGGCGGAATAGCCGAAGAACAGCAGCTCGGAGCGTTCGTCATCGACAAAATAGACGCTGGGATCCGCCTCCGCCTGCTGCCGGGCCGAGGCGACGGCAGTCCCGTAATCGGCCTGATGCTGCACCACCTCGACCCCGTGGCGGCGCAGGCGCTCTACCTTCCAGGGCTTTGCATCCGAAGACATATGCACCACCGCCCGGAAGCCCAGCGCCCGGGCGGCGATGCCGACGCTGAGGCCCAGATTGCCGGTTGAGCCCACTGCCACGGTATAGCTCCCGAAGCGGTCCCGCAGCGCGTCAGAATCCAGCGCCTCCGGAGTGGTGCTTGGCGCGATCAGCCCAAGTTCCCGCGCCAGCGACAGCCCGTGCAGGAAGACTTCATAGACCCCGCCGCGGGCCTTGACCGAACCGGCCACCGGCAGCGCGTGATCGCCTTTCACGAAATACCGCCCATGGCCCTGCCCCATGGCTTCGGCCAGCTCGGCAACGTCGATCAGGTCCGAGGCGATAGCCCCGCCGCTTTGGTCCAGCTCGGGAAAGCGCCTCCGCAGCAGCAGCGCCAGCGCGCGCCAGTTCTGTTCGGCCTCCGCCACCTGCTCCGGCCGCACCGGCACCTGTGCTTCGGCAGCGCGCCCAAGCCCCGGATTGATCCACATCAGCGGTTCCAGCGCCCGCAGGCGGCGCAGCAGTGTCTTGTCCATATCCGTTCCCCTTGCCTTGCAGCCACCATGGCCGGTTTTTGGCCGGCGTCCACCGCCGAAAGCGCTACGGACCGGCAGTATTTGCGGCACGGCAACGCCCCGCCGCAACGATCGCCGGGATCAGCCGCGGTGAGCCGGGAAAGCGGCGCAAAGCCCGGCCACTTGGGTCATGCAGCGCGCAACGGCGGCATGTGTATTCCCGGCCGCCTCCGCTTCCACCAGATCCGCGATCATGTCCCCCAGCGTCTCGAACTCGGCCTCCTTCATACCGCGGGTGGTGGCGGCACCGGCGCCCAGCCGCAAGCCAACCCATTCCGGCGGCCGCGGGCTGTCATTCGGGATGGCGTTCTTGTTGGCGGTGATGTTGGCCCGCTCCAGAACGGCTTCCGCCCGTTTGCCGGTGATCCCCTTGGGGCTGAGGTCCACCAGAACCAGATGGGTATCGGTCCCGCCGGAGACGATCCGCAGCCCGCGCTGTTGCAGGACCGCAGCCAGAACCGCCGCATTGGCCTTCACCTGGGCGGCATAGGCCTTGAATTCATCCGTCAGCGCCTCGCCCAGGCAGACAGCCTTGGCCGCCAGAACCTGGCTGTGGATCGAGCCCTGGACACCGGGGAACACCGCCGATTGCAGCTTGTGGAACCAGTCCTGGTTGTTGGTCAGGATCAGCCCGCCGCGCGGGCCGCGCAGGGTTTTGGTGGTGGTGCAGGTAACAATGTCCGCATGGGGAAAGGGCGACGGGTGCTCACCCGCGGCCACCAGCCCCGCGATATGCGCCATATCGACGTGGAGCCAGGCCCCGGCCTTCCGGGCGATTACCCCCATGCGCTCGAAATCAATCACCCGCGGGTAGGCCGAGCCGCCGGCGATGATCAGCCGCGGGCGGAGCTCTTCGGCCTGTTTTTCCAGCACGTCATAGTCGATGACCTCGCTGGCTGTATCGACGCCATAGTGATGCGGCTCGAACCAGCGCCCCGACAGGTTCGCCCTCAGCCCGTGGCTCAGATGGCCGCCTGCAGCCAAGTCCAGCGACAGCACCCTGTCGCCCGGCTTCAGCAGCAGGAAGAACACCGCCAGGTTGGCCTGGCTGCCGGAATGCGGCTGCACATTGGCATAGCCGCAGCCGAACAGCCTTTTGGCACGCTTGATGGCGGCCTCTTCCACCACATCGACAAACCGGCCGCCGCCGTGAAAGCGGTTGCCGGGGTAACCTTCCAGCGTCTTGTTTGTCATCTCGTGGCCTAGCGCGTCCAGCACTGCCCGGCTGACGATGTTCTCCGAGGCGATCAGTTCGATCTGGTCCTGCTGCCGCGCCTTTTCGCCTGCCAGCGCTTCGGCCACCAGCGGATCCGCCGCGGTCACGGTTTGGGTGAAATGCTGCAGCATCGGGGCTCCTCCGCATCTGCTGTTGAACTGCTTGCAGAATGCGGGGCCGACCCTGTTCACAGCAAATCAGTATTGCTATTATTTTCGCGTAGAAAAACTAAGGCTCGATCGCATGGCCATTGCCCCGCTCCGCCCAAAGGGCCCGCATCTGAATGCACTGCGCGCGTTTGAGGCGGCTGCCCGGCTGGGCAGCTTCACCGCCGCCGCCGAAGAGCTGTCGGTGACGCCAGGCGCAATCACCCAGCACATCAAATCTCTGGAGGCCTGGGCCGGGGCGCCGCTGTTTCACCGCCACGCCCGCGGCATTGCCCTGACACCGCTGGCGGAGGAGCTCGCACCCGGTTTCACCCGGGCTTTCGACCAGCTTGGCTTGGCGGTGCAGGCGCTGCGGACCAAGGCGGCTCCGGGCAAGGTCAAGGTTGCCGCCCTGCCCTCCATTGCCCAGCTCTGGCTGCCGCCACGTCTGGGCCGGCTGCGTAAGGCGGCGCCTGAGATATCGGTATCGGTTGTGGCGATGGAAGCCCCGCCGAACCTGGCGCGCGAGCCCTTTGATCTGACCCTGTTCTACAAGTCCGGTCCGCTGGATGAGGGGGAAACCGAAGTCACCAAAGACCGGATCTTCCCGGTCTGCGCCCCAGAGATTGCCGCCCGGCTTACATCGCTTTCGGACCTGAACAATGAGACGCTTCTTCATGACGGCGCCTGGGCTAACGACTGGGACATATGGCTGAACACCCAGCCCGGTAACGGCTCAATCGCCCGGGCCGGCATTGTGCATTCCCTGTTCTCGGTCGCCCTCGAAGAAGCCCGCCACGGCGGCGGCGTGCTGATCGCTCACGAAGCGCTGGTAGAGCCGCTTCTTGCCAGCGGCGAACTGGTGCGCCCGTTTCCCGCAACCCTCGAACTGGAGGCAAGGATCGTCGCCCGGCTCACCCCGGCGTTCACCCGCTCCCCGGCCTATGAACCGCTCCGCCAGGCCCTGTTTCCGGGCACCGTCTAACCCTGACGGCCCGCCCGGCTCTCACAGCGCCGCAATGCGGGCCCAGGCCCGGTCCGTGAAATCTTCCTTCTGCGGTTCCAGCATGTTCTCGCCCAGAAACCAGTAGAAGTACTTCTCGTAGGGAAAATCCCTAAGCTGCCGCGGCGCGGTCCGGACACAGTGCTGCAGCTCTTCGGCCGTGCGGGCCACCAGCGTGGCGTGATGATAGTCGATCCGGCCGCAGGTCACGACCGGCGTCTTATGCATCAGCGCTTCGAACCCGACCGCCGAATTCTGTGAGACAATCACGTCGGAGGCTTCGATCAGGTCGTGCACATTTGCCTGGGTCACCACGGCATTGGGCAGTTCCGCGCACAGCCGCAGAGCCTTGTCCCTGGTTGCGTCCTCCTGTGCCGGGTGAAGCTTCACATAGACCAGGCCCTTCACCGCCCGTACCGTGTTTTCGATCATCTCCACCGTGTTCAGATAGTGGACAGGGGTCTTGAAGTTGTCGATCTCCTGCAGAAACACGGCCGCCGCAGCGGGCTCCACGGAGGTGGCGCCACGCTCCTGCTGCGGAAGTTTCGAAACATTCGCGCGCTTCATATGACCGCTCACGCCATTGAAGAAATACGCGGCCTTGGCTGCGTCCACCGCCGCGGGGTCGAACCCGGCCTCCACCAGCGAGGACGACCAGTAGTACCCCTTGGGATCGAGATACCAGAACCCCCATAGATAGCTCGTGTGTGCGTGCAGGATATTGGGCCCCTGCGCCTTGCGCAGCCCCACCGCGATGTGCTTGTGCCCCGTTGCCAGGGCCAGCCGCGACGTGAGGCTATCTGCGTGGACCAGCAGCGGCTTGTGGCCATGCGCATCAGCGCTGGCGGCGATCTTCTCGAAGAAGTCGATCTGCCCCAAGCGGATCTTGCCGTACCAGTCTTCGGTTGCATGCACGACAAGCGGGGTCTTACCGGTCAGCAATTGGCCCAGCGTGTTCAGCTTGCGAAAACTGCCCTTTTTTGCCGGTCCTGACGCCTTCACCATGCCTGTTCCGATCGGTCTGCCCTTTTGCGTTTCCAGAAACCACAGCGGCGGACATCCGGCAAGCGTCCCGCGGTGTTGCTGCTCCTGCCAAACGGGCCGTTTTAGGGCAGGCACAACGTCCCCCGGCCCTTATCTACCCGGCATCAAATGCGAGCGCAGAAACCCCGGACTGCCGCCTCCAGACGCCTAAGATCGCCAGCGCCACCGCAATCTGCGCTGCGGTAAAGATGGCCAATGCAGGCAAGAGCTCCACCACATCTGCCGGCACACCGCTGGCGATCACCGGCAGAGAGAACCCGCAATAGGCATACACGAACAGACCTGCCGTGGCGCGGGCGCGGTCCTCCGGAGCGCGCGCAGACACCTCTGCCAAGGAGGCAAAATAGGTGAACCCGTAGCTCGCCGCGCTGGTGATGCAGGTTCCTGCCAGCACGAGGGTCAGCGCCTGCAGCCATACGCCGGCGACGAGCACCAGGAAACCAAGCGGAACCAGAACTAATCCGGCAGCAAGTGCCTGGCTGTTGGTCATGCGCCGGGCAACGGCAAGCAGACGGCGGGTTTTCCAAGAACCTCGCAACAGGGCTGCGGCTGGGGCAGGTGATCGCTCCGCCCGCGCAAACCGCGCCGCTGCCGGAGGTGATACGCGCCACGACCTGGAACACTCCGGCGCTGATTTCCGCACTGGCCACCGGATGCATCGAAGATGGAACGCTGAAACAGTCCGAAGAAAACCGAAGACGCGACGGCGCAGAACGCCAGCCCCTATCCCGAAGCGTTTTCGCACATATGCCCCTGGTTTCGCTCCTCAGTGCGGGATTTGCCTGGCTGCCGCTCGTAAGGGCCTGCGCGCCCAACCCATCGTGACACGGCTGAAGGAGCAGCAAATCTCCGTCTCCGGCGCCGAACCGTTTGCAACCTCCCCAGCGCCGCCGCAGGCCTTGCGGCTGGCCTTTGGCGGCGTGCCAAAGGCTGAACTGGAAGGCATCCTGCAAACAGTGCGGGAAGCAGTGCTCGGCCAAGGCCCGCCCGCCTGACGGCTGCCGCGGCCTCCCGTGCTCCGCAAAAGTGCCCTGCGCCCCTCTTGCTAAAGCCGGGCACGTATCGCCAAACCGAGAATCATTGCTTTGGATTGCCCGCAATGGCAGCATAAATCCGGAACGCGCGTGGGCAGCGAAACCGGTTTCGCACGTCAAAGGGACGGCCGCGCCTCTTCCTTGTTTCAGGTTAACGATATCGGGCGCAGCCCCGGCGGCGCCGGGAGTGCATGGTTATGACCCCATTTTCACGTGTCTACTACTTCGGCGACAGTCTGACCGACGAAGGCAATGCAGTGGATCTTCTGGCCTCGGTGATCGAGCCGGTCATTCTGCTGGAGCTGATCTTCAGTTTTGGCGGCTTCCCGTCGTCGGATGAGCTGGACCAGCTCCGCGCCCAAGCCAAGATCGAAGCCAGGCAGACCGTGATCGACAGCTTTTCCGAAGTCGGCCCCGAGGGCGCGGTGACCAACGCGCTGACCCATGCCAGCTATGCCGCTGCCCTGGGCGGGTTTGAGGTTGTGAACTACGCCTTCGCAACGGCAACGGCCCTTGGGGACGGGTTTCTGGAGGACATGATCGACCTCGAGGCCCAGATCTCGGATTTCGCAGAAGATGCCTCCGGCGGCGTGCCAGCGGACTCGGCCGCGTTCCTTCTGATCGGGGGAAATGACTTCATCGACCTGCTGGGAACGGTTCAGGACCAGCAGATCGCCACCCAGGCCGAGTTCCTGGCCTTGGCAACTCCGGTGATGGAAGGTCTGATCGCGCAAATAACCTCCGCGGCGAATACTCTCAACGACACTGGGGTCGGGACGGTGTTCCTGGCGACCCAGCCGCGGGCAGGCTTTTACCCGGAATTCGACTCGCTCTCCCCATTATACGCAGGCTTTGCAGACCTTCTCATTGACACCTACAACGGCATGATCGCCGCCAGCATCTCCGATCTGCGCGATGCCGGGACCGACGCCCGGGCGGTTGATCTGTTTGCAGTCTCGGAGGCCCTCACCGAAGACCCCGCGGGCTTCGGCATCCTTGCGGACCGGACGGATTACCTAATCGACGGAAGCGCCTTTGACAGCGACCAGGTTCTGGCGTGGGACGAGATCCACCCGGCCGAGACCGCGCATCAGCTCTGGGGCGCCTACAGCGAGTTCGTAATGGGCGGCGGCAGGACTGCGCTGCTGAACGACGGCGCGACAGACAAAGGGTGGGGGGCCAGGGCCAACGCAATCTTTGCGCTCGGCGGCGATGACATCATCAGGGCCGGGGGGGGGCACGATGCCGTAATCGGCGGCACCGGAAATGATGTCATTTATGGCAACAGGGGCAACGACGTTCTTCTTGGCGGCAGCGGCAACGACACCGTGAAAGGCGATCGGAACAACGACATCATCAGCGGCGGAGACGGCAACGACGAACTGCGCGGCGGCGCGGGCAACGATGTGATCGCAGACGGCCGCGGCAACGATTTGGCCTTTGGCGGATGGGGCAACGATACTTTCATTTTCACCGAAACCGCCCTGGCCGGCGGCGGCGGCGCTACGGCCGACACATTCCGGGGCGGGCCGGGGTCGGACACGCTCTACCTCGTGCTGGACGAGGCGAATTATGCAGCCTTTGACGCCGGCGATACTGCGGGTGTGCTGAACAGCCTCGGCATCACAGTTTTCGGGATCGAATTCATTCGCGCCATCGACGGCCGCGATAACATCGCCGCGCAGCTTGACGGCTTTGACTGGTTCCAAGCGGCCGACAGCTGGGGGGCCGTCTCTGCCCCGTCATCAGGCGACGCACTGCTGGTTTGACCAACCGGGCAGGCAGAGCCTTGACGGCGTCCGCCTGAGGCCGAGGTACTGCCTGCCGGCACCAGGCGTCACGCCCGTTTCTCGTCAGCAGGGCTGGTGTCCTGCCAGGCAATCTGCCGCATTTCGTCCTGACCCATCGGTTTGCCAAAGTAGAACCCCTGAACGGAGGTGCAGTTTTCCCCTTGCAGGAAAATCAGCTCGTCCTCTTCCTCCACGCCCTCGGCAAGCACAGGGATCTTCAGAGACGACCCCAGCAGCAGGGTCGAACGGACAATGGCGGCGCTTTGCTCATTCTTGTGGACGCCGCGCACAAAACTGCGGTCGATCTTGATCTTGTCAAAGGGAAAGGTCTGCAGGGTGGCCAGCGAGGAATAGCCGGTGCCGAAGTCGTCCATCGCAATCCGGACGCCATGCCTTTTCAGCCGGTGCATCACCTTCAGGGTGTGGACCTGATCATCAATGATGCTGGATTCAGTGATTTCAAGTTCCAGCCGCTCCGGCGGCAGGCCGGTTTCCAGCAGGACATCCAGAACGTCCTCGACAAAGGACGGCTGCACCAGCTGCTGCGGCGCGACGTTCACCGCGATCTGATAGGGGTGCGGCCAGCCCGCGGCTTCGGTGCAGGCCGCTCTCAGCACCCAATGCCCGATTTCCCGGATCAAGCCGGTCTCCTCCGCAACCGGGATGAACTCCGAGGGAGACACCCGGCCGCGCACCGGATGGTTCCACCGCAGCAGCGCCTCGAAGCCGAGAGGCGCCAGCGTGGTCAGGTCGTTCTGCAACTGATAGGCCAGCTCGAACTGGCCGCCGGCGCAGGCCAGGCGCAGGTCCTGCACCAGTTGCAGCCGGTCCCGGCTTTGGCGGTCCATTTCCTCGCAGAACTGGCAGATGCTGGCTTCACCGCCGGATTTGGCCCGGTACATCGCCAGATCCGACTTATGCAGCAGGGCCTGCGGATCCCGGCCGTCCGTCAGGCTGGTGGCCACACCGATCGCCGCGCCGACCCGTACCGAAAGGGTCTCAAGGTCGATCGGTTTGATGATCGACGCATGCAGGCGCTCGGCAAAGGCCAGCACCTGTTCGACCCTGCGGACCCCCTGCTTGACTGCTACAAACTCATCGCCTCCGACCCGCGCGATATGCTCATCCGGGCCCTGCTGGGTGATCAGCCGCCGCGCCACGGCCTGCAGAACCTGGTCCCCCACGGCGTGGCCGTGCAGGTCGTTCACCTCCTTGAACAAGTTGAGGTTAATGGTCAGCACAGCGGCGCTTTCCCTCCTGTCGTCGAGCAGGTTCCGCTGCAGCGCGCTCAAGTGCTGAGTGAGCCACATCCGGTTGGGCATCGACGTAAGCGGATCATGCAGCGCGGCATGCGCCAGCTGGTTGGCTGCCTCGCTTTCGATGTTCGTCTCGATACTGGCCGAGGCAAAACCTACCAGCAGGATCAGCCCCATGACGCCAAACACCAGCATCCCCATTGCGGTATCGGAGATCACTTGCGGCGGTACTTCAACCAAAGGGCTGAGACGGGCTTCGATGGCGCTCATACCGGTGAAATGCATCGCGCAGATGGCAGCAACCAGCAGGGCCGTGGCGCTGATCCAGTTCCGCCGCCCCAGGCCGCTGCGGGTGATGAACGTATAGGCAGCCGCGGCCAGTCCGGTTCCGGCCAGGACCGACGCAGCCAGATATCCGGGCGCCCATTCGATCGTGCCCGGCAGCAGGTAGGCCTGCATGCCCGTGTAATGCATGGCAGAGATCGCCAGACCAAACGCACCGCCGGCAAGCGGCGCCTTACGGCGCCAGCGCCCAAAGCTCAGCAGCGTATTGGCAATCAGCACGCCGAACACGGCAACCAGCAGCGACATCCCGGTGACCACCGGCTCATAGCTGTGCTCGAACCCCGGATCATATGCCAGCATCGCGATGAAATGCGTGGACCAGATCGTTGCCCCGGCGATCATGCTGGACAGCCCCAGCTGAACCAGCCGCCGCCGCCCGCGAGCGTCAGCGAGCCGGCTGGTCAGCCGCACGGAAAGCCCCGCCCCAACAACACATACGAAGGCCGCGACCGCAACCAGCCCGTAGTGATGTTGCTGCGTCAGGCAGTCCAGAATGCGGTACATGAGGTGCCTCAATAAAAGATCCGTTAAGACACAGTCATTTCACCGACACCTTAATGAAGACCAAACCCCGGCCGCCGCCAGGCTCACATAAACCTGTGAATTTGATGCACCTTTTAGGGTTTCAGGCCGCCACCTCCAGCGGCCGCAGCGGCACGCATCTGAGGATCCGGCGCCAAAGAAGGGACGTGCCGCGCCCGTGAGCGGCATCCGCGGGTCCTTGCCGTCCCCAGCCAAAAGCTGCCATCAATTGGAGATAGGCCAGAAACCGGGGCAGATATCGCACTAAGGAGGCGGCAACTCCGTTGCCGCACCTGCCAGCGCTGTATTGCTACGACATCCGCCAAAGGTCCGTGAACCTGGATTTCCAGGCCGTTATCTGCCAGCCCGGCCTCCCGCACCCCGGTTATTCGATCCCGTTGGCCCGCTGCAGCTCCCGCACATATTGGGTGATACCTTTGACATCGCCATCGGTCAGCCCCTGCTGGGCGGGCATGCTTCCGAAATCCCAGTGGTGCGCACGCACGCCGTTGCGGACGGCAAGCAAGAAGGCGGCGTCGCCATGATGCGAGGGCTCATAGATCTTGTGGACCAGCGGCGGCCCCATGCCGTTGCGGCCCGCGGCACTATCCCCGTGGCATTCGGCGCAGACAGCGTCAAAGGCGCGCTTGCCGATCTGTGCGGCCTCACTCAGGTCCGGCGGCAGCTGAACCTCGGCGAGCGGGGCGCCGGGTTCCAGAACGGTGCGCTGCGCAGTTGCATCGTTGCTGCCGGCACTGCTGTAGACGAAATAGGCCGCCGCCGCTGCCACGGCTGCGGCAGCCAGGATGGCAAGGTTCTTGTTCATGATGGTCTCTTTCTTTCACAGGTGAATGAATTGCCGCGATCCGGGTTCGGGCCGTACTGGTGCAGGCCTGCCGCCGCCGGTCCGGGCATCCCGCCGGAGCGGGACGCGAAATCGCGGATCTCCTGGTAACGGATCCGCACGTCCTCGCTTTGCTGGTAGAAACGGAACAGATCCTTCAGCGGCGAGGAAAACTCTTTGTGTGCCGACAGCATCGCCACAAGCGCGCCCAGCGAAACCCGCTCCTGCAGCACGAAATAGCCGCCCAGGGAATAGAACAGGAACGGGGTCAGGGCGGTCAGGAAGTTGTTGATCGCCTTGGCCAGGAACTTCAGCCGGTGGATTTGCAGGCGCAGGTCCTGCAGCTGCCGGAAACTGCGCGCAACCGGCAGCGTGCCCTGCCCCGAAGCCCGCATGTCCCGGTCCAGGTTTTCCCCCAGCAGGCGCATCTCGCGGATCCGTTTGCGGGACACCGCATTCACTCGCCGCTGCAGCCGCGGCACGATGATCAGCTGCAGCGGAAGCACCGTCAGGGCGGCCGCCGCAAGGATCGGGTCCTGCACGAACATGAACAGAAGGATCGTCGCCAGCGTCCCGCCCTGCAGCAGCGGGACGGTGAGCAGTTCCGAGGCAAAGCCGCCGACTGGTTCAACCTCGGGGCCAAGAACCGGCATGATGGCAGGCTGGCGCCGCGCGGGCTGATCCAGCCTCCACTGGCGGTAGACAGCCAGCCGCAGCCGGCGGACAAAGCTTTCAGCCACCCGCCCCTTGCAGATGTTCAGCCAGTATTTGTTGAGGCCGTTGAGCGAAATGGCGGCCAGATAGGCGCCGCAGAGCAGAAACAGCAGCGAGACCTGCGAGACGCCGAAGCCCAGGACCGGAACCATAGCATCTCCGCCTTCAAAGACCCGGTTCACGATCTGCTTGGGCAGTTCGAGGGTCAGGTAAAGGATCGGCATCGCGGTCAGGCTGAGCAGAACCAGGACCGTCTGCTGCCGCCCTGTCACACGCAGGATATGCCGCGGGAGACCTGCCCAAATGCCTGCGGCCTGCCCCTGTGCCGCAGGATCAGCGGCCGGCGCTGCCTGAAAGCGCCTGCGCAGCAGCCACGCGGCCTTGGCTGCCAGCGTGGACGCCAGCAGCGCAGGGGCCAGGACCAGCACCAGGTGCATCATCGGATGCAGCCAGGCCGGTGCGGTGTGGTCGTAGCTGTACCCCAGCGCCGCTGCCGCGTCATGCGCGAGAGAATGGAATTCAGGCATCGGTGCTCTCTGTGCCGCGCGGCGGGAAGCGAGCGGCCCCGCTTCCCGCCATAAGCTTACTTCAGCGCCGTCACGGTCAGCTTGCCGTTGACCCGCTCGGCGACGAACTCGATGCTCTTGCCTGCCTCCAGCTGGTCAAGCATTGCCGCGTCCGCAACCCGGAACACCATGGTCATCGCCGGCATGTCCAGCTCCACCAGCTCTTCGTGCTTGATGGTGACTTTGCCGGACTTGGCGTCGACCTTCTTGACCGTGCCCGCAGTGAAGGTGCCGCCGCCGTCGAGCACCGCAACCGGGCCGTGCATGCCAGATTCATAGTGGCCGGGGATCAGGCAGGCGAACTCGAAGGTGCCGGGGTTGGAGAAGGTCCAGACGATTTCACCGGTTGCGCCCGGGTCCAGGCGCACCGAGTTCGGGTCGTCGTGCTCCATCTCCATCTTGGCCATCATCTCCTTGTGGTGAACATTGCGCTCTGCCGTATCCAGCACGAACTCATGCTCCAGCTCGCCCGCGTTGGTGATCACGAATTTGACCGTCTCGCCCTTGGCAAAGGAAAAGCTGGACGGCTCGAACAGCATTTCGCCGTCATCGGTTTCCTTCATGGTGACGGCGACTTCCCGGTCCGCATGGGCGGCCTCGCCGGGCTTGCCGACTTCCATCTCATCATGGTGGCCGCCGCCGTGGGTGCCGGCGGCAAAGGCCGGAGCGGCAGAAAGAGCGCCGATAAGGGCTGCGGAAAGGATCTTGTTCATGTCTGTCTCCTCGTCAGGTTTGGATTTGTTCCAGGGGCCGTTCAGCCCTTGGCGGTTGGTTTCGGGGTAATGCGGGTTTGCGCGTCTTCGGCGCGATTAAGCTCCGGCAGCTCCCCGGTCCACTCATAGGCCTGAGTGCCGGGCGGGTTCTCGTACCAGCCGGGATCGCTGTAATCGTTTGCATCAATGCCCTCGCGCACCTTCACGACCGAGAACATGCCGCCCATTTCCAGCGGCCCGTGCGGGCCCCAGCCGGCCATCATCGGAACGGTGTTGTCGGGCAGCGGCATCGACATCTCGCCCATGTCGGCCATGCCGGCGGTGCCCATCGGCATGTATTCGGGCTGCAGATTGCGGATCTGGCCGGTCAGCTTACGCTTGTCGGTGCCGATGAAGGTTGGCACGTCGTGGCCCATGGCGTTCATCGTGTGGTGCGACTTGTGGCAGTGGATCGCCCAGTCGCCCGGATGCACCGCGTCGAACTCATAGGCGCGCATGGCGCCGACGGGGATGTCGATCGACACCTCCGGCCAGCGGGCGCTTTTTGGCACCCATCCGCCATCGGTGCAGGTGACCTCGAAGTCGTAGCCGTGCATGTGGATCGGATGGTTGGTCATGGTCAGGTTGCCGGTCCTGACCCGCACCCGGTCGCCCTGGTTCACCACCAGCGGGTCGATGTCCGGAAAGATCCGGCTGTTCCAGCACCACAGGTTGAAGTCCGTCATCTCCATCACCCGCGGCACATAGGAGCCGGGATCGATATCAAAAGCGTTGAGCATGATCAGGAAGTCCCGGTCGACGCGCATGAAGGCCGGGTCCTTGGGATGCACGATGAACATGCCCATCATGCCCATCGCCATCTGCACCATCTCATCCGCGTGCGGGTGGTACATGAAGGTGCCGGATTTGATCAGGTCGAACTCATAGACAAAGGTCTTGCCCGGCGGGATGCCCGGATGGCTGAGGCCGCCGACCCCGTCCATGCCCGAGGGCAGGATCATCCCGTGCCAATGCACCGAGGTATGCTCCGGCAGCTTGTTGGTGACAAAGATGCGGACCCGGTCGCCCTCCACCGCTTCGATGGTGGGGCCGGTGGACTGGCCGTTATAGCCCCACAGATGGGCGATCATGCCGTCGGCCAGCTCCCGCTCGACCGGTTCGGCGACCAGGTGGAACTCCTTCACCCCGTTATTCATCCGGAACGGCAGGGTCCAGCCGTTCAGGGTAACCACCGGGTTGTAGTCCGGCCCGGTCGAGGGCGCCAGCGGCGGCTGGGTTGCCGCGCTGTCCATGCTGGCGGCCTCGGGCAGGCCCATGTTTACGGTCTTGCCCCAGGCCTGGCTGGACACCAGCGCCGCACCCGCAGCGCCCGCCCCAAGCATTTGACGTCTGTTCATCATGTCATTTGATCCTTTCAATGGCCTGCGCCGCCGCCAGCGGCGATTTCCGCGCCGCCGCCCTGCGGGGCTGAACCGGAACCGCCGCCGTATATCGCGGCGCCGACATTCGCCTGGGCCAGCCAGAAGTCGCGCTTGGCGTTGGCCGCTTCCAGCGAGCCCGCCAGCTTTTCGCGCACGTCGGTCAGCAGTTCGAAGGTGCTGGTGATCATGCCATTATAGCTGAGAAGCCCTTCCTCCTCGATTGTCCGTCGCAGCGGCACCAGCACGTCGCGGTAGTGGCGCGCGATCTCATAGGAGGAATGATAGGCCAGCTCAGCACTGCGGGCCTCCGAGCGGACATTGACCGCCCGTTCCGCCAGCGTATTGGCCGCCTGCATGTAAGACAGCTCTGCCTTGCGCATCCGCGCCTTGCCGGTGTCAAAGACCGGAATGGCAAACTCCAGCTCCAGCTGCGGCAGGGTTTCGGTGTGGGTCTCCCCGTCCTCGCGCTCGCGCTCCGCCTCAGCGCCGGCAATCAGCTCCAGGTCGGTGACCAGCCGGGTCTGGTCGGTCAGGCCAAAGGCCCGGGCCTGCGCCTCAAGCCCAAGCTTGGCGACCTTCAGATCAACCCGGTTCCGCAGAGCAGCCGCTTCGATCGACGCAACTCGCGGCAAGGACTTTGGCAGCGGCGGCAGCGCATCCGGCACATAGTAGTTGGCATCGCTGCCCCACAGGCCCATCAGCCGCGTCAGCTCCTCCTTGGCCAACTGCGCCTCCAGCCGGGCCCGGGCCACCTGCCCGGCAAGCTCCGCATTGAAGGCAAATTCCCGCGCCTGGCCTGCCTTGTTCAGCGCGCCGGTCTTGCCCAGCTGGCTGGCCAGTTCTGCCCCGGCTGCCGCGGTTTCGCTGGCCTGGCGCAGATAGCTCAGCCGCTCAAAGGCCGCCACGGCATTGATCCAGGCCTGCCGGGTCTGCCCGGCCAGCGCCAGCGTATCGTTCACCGCGTTCAGCTGCGCCTGCTGGAACTGCGCCTCGGCCACGGCGATGCGTTGCTTGCGGGTTTTCACGTCCAGCAGGTTAACGGCGATGGTGGATTCCAGCGCCCGGTACAGGCCCAGTTCCGGCGCGCCGATCCCCATCAGGCCGATCGAGACCACCGGGTTTTCCGGCGTCATCTGCTGCCAGGCCTCCGCCGCCGACAGGCCGACCGCGGCATATGATGCCTGCAACCCTTTGTTGTTCAAAAGCGCCGCCTGAACCGCAGTTTCAGCTGAGATTGTCTTGCCATGCACCAGCTGCCGGACTTCCTTGGCCAGCGCTTCGTTCTGGGCCTGTGTCCGGGCAAAGGCCGTGCGCTTTCCGATGGCGGCCGAAGTCTGGCTGGCGACCTCCTGAAACCCGGCCTGCGGGCTGGTGTATTTCTCCGGCACCGCAGCCGAACAGGCAGCCAGCACCAGGGGCGACGCCAAGAGGACGCGCCAAGTTTTCGCTGTCATCAGTGGTTCTCCTGCTGCTGCTCGTTGACACCGCGCCAAGAGGCAGGCCCGCTTGGCTCGTAATTTTCAAACCCCTTGAGCGGAGACTGGTAATTCAGGGAACGGTATGGGCCGGACGGCGCGGCGGCATTTTGCAAGGCTGCGGTATCGGGCAGTTCCGCCGGTGTCCTGGCGCACGCCCCCAGCAGCAGGGCGCCCGCCCCGGCCAGAAAGAGAGATTTCATGTGTTTTTCCTGAGAAATATCTGCACAGCTCCTGCATGCCGATGCAGGAGAGAGTTGGAGACCGTATTAACGGTTCAGATACCTCAGGTTCTCGGCGGACGCAGAAGCGCGATCTGTTCCAGGGACGGCAGCTGAGAATTCTTCTGCTTCCAGCGTACAGGCTGCGTCAGGGAGATTTCTTCCGGCTGCAAAGACAGTACTGCAACCGCCATACAGGCGCCTGAGCAGCAATTCCCGGTGTCCGCGTTATGGGGCGCATCCTGGCCATCATGCGCACCTGTCTGGGAGGCGTGATGCGGTGCGCCTGGCATGGCTGCACCGGCATGGCTTTCCCCAGGATGCGAGACCGCGGTATTGCCATGATGGCCGGTGATGGCATGCGCGGCGGATGGCAGCGCAAATCCCAGCGCAAGGATCACTGCACAGGCAGCAGCCACCCTGATCAGCCGGAAGATATGTGCCAGAAACGCCATGCGGGTATTTCTCCTGACAGGACCGGCCCGCGTCAAGACGGCAATGATGCATTCAGCGCACAAATTTGTGTATTTCAGAGGCGTTTTCCCCGTATTTCCCAAGCGGTTCCCCGGCATTTGCGTTGCAACGCAAACCCTCCCGCGCAGGAGGGTCACGGCGGATCAGAGGCGGAGATTCGGGCACCGGACAGGTCAGCCAAGCAGGTTGACCTACAGTCATCGAAGCGAGTGCATTTGCACAACGCACCGGAGCAGGAAGCCGGATCAACGCAGGTGTCCCCCGATCCGCCGCAGGCCACAGGTGATGTGCCGCCTGCCCCCAAAAGACGCGAGCCTCTCCGGCGTGAATTTCAGGAACGCTCTACCCCTGGCGAAGCACGAGGCGCGCACGGAGATTTTGGAAAACTGGAAAGGGAAGTTTCCGCCGCAAATGGCAGAGCTAAATTTCATCCGTTGGGAGGTGTCGGGCGACACATAGTTTTTCCTTTTTGGAGAACTTGGCCGATTGATTTTAAAGGGAAATATTTTTAGGCGACGCAGCAGATGACGTGCTCCCCTGAAAAGTCCGCGATTTGAAGTTAGCCTGTTCTCCACACGAGGAGACAGACAATGCGGAAAA